>JAFRWH010000320.1 GCA_017438085.1 Bacillota bacterium | reverse complement strand
GTAAGCAGCGCAGAGCACTCTCAGGGCTCTGTCTGCGAAGGCTTTGTTAGCCTCGAGCGCTGCATCCTTCAGCTGGGAAGTCATGGGAATGGCCTCGCCGTCCTTCAGATAACCGGTGCAGCGTGAGAGCAGCACGTCGGGTGCGCCCTTGGTAAACTGGATATAGTAGTTGTCCGCCTTGTGGATGGTGGACATCATCTTTCTCTGTGAATCGAAGGGAGCCTCGCCCATTCTGGGACGCTCTGCCTCAAGATCATACTTGGGCATGCCCAGCTTGTTGGCATAGTTGACCAGAGCAGCCTCTGTTGGCTCGCCTATGGATTCGGTCTCGCCCGGGCGGATCTCCGCATCGGAGCAGAGAGCCATGGCGGTGGCCAGCAGCTTTTCGTCGCTGCCGTAGAAATCCACTACGGTCATCTTGTTCTGAGTAAGAGTACCGGTCTTATCTGTGCAGATGATCTGGGTACAGCCCAGGGTCTCAACTGCAGTGAGCTTGCGGATAAGAGCCTGACGCTTGCTCATGGCGGTGACGCCTATGGACAGTATAATTGTAACTACTGCGGGCAGACCTTCGGGGATGGCCGCAACTGCCAGAGCGATGGCTGCTATAAAGGTATTGAGGGCGGAATCGCCCAGCAGGCGCATGGAGAACTCCTGATTGCTGAATACCAGGGATTCTATCAGACCTACAGCAAATACTATCACGCAGATGACAAGAACCAGCTTAGTGAGGAACTTGGAGAGCTCTGCCATCTTCTTCTGAAGCGGAGTCTGCTCCTTTTCTGCTTCGGACAGCGCATCTGCTATCTTGCCCATCTCGGTGTTCATGCCGGTGGCGGTGATGACCGCTCTGCCGCGGCCGTAGACCACTGTTGAACCGCTGTAAAGCATGTTCTTACGGTCGCCGAGAGGCACTTCAGCAGTCTCGTGGCACATGAGCACGTCGATTATCTTGCTTACAGGCACGGATTCGCCCGTAAGAGCGGATTCTTCAGCCTTAAGGCTGTGGCCTTCTATTATTCTGCAGTCCGCGGGAACCGCATCGCCTGCTTCCAGGATAACCACATCGCCGACAACCAGGTCTTCGCTCTTAACGACTACCTGTACGCCGTCTCTCATTACCTTCGAGGTGGCAGCCGTCATTTCCATCAGAGCATCCATGGCGGATTCCGCCTTGCTCTCCTGGACCAGACTCATCACGGTGTTTATGATTACTACGACCAGTATTACCAGAACGTCCGCGAAATCGCTGATCTTAAAGCTTCCGTGGGCTTCAAGCACCGTTACCACTGCCTGGACAGCAGCAGCCACGATAAGCATGATTATCATCGGATCCGCCAGCGATTCGATGAATTTCTTCCACAGGGGTTCTTTTTCAGGTTCCTTAAGCTTGTTTTTACCGTCCCGCACAAGTCTTGCATCAGCCTCTACTGATGTCAGACCGATCTCGGTGGTTCCCAGCTGTTTTATGACCTGATCCCACTCTTTGTCATAAAAGCGGTTGGCTTTCATTTCCTCACTCATAAAAATCTCCTTTTAACTCTGGGCGTTCTTTGCAGACCGCCCGATTTCCTGATGTGCCGGGGCATAAATAAAAAGACCCGCGGCAAGCAATTGCTGTGCCTGAGTCTCACAATTTAAAGCAAGCCAGACCCCAAAGTGAGCCGCGATTGTTGACTTGCTACGCAAAAGCGCATGTTACTCCCCAACAGGAACAAGGTATTTTAACATGCGCCGTAAAAGTATTCAAGACTAATTTAGGACTGTTTCCTTGTTTATTTCTATCTGCCTCAGCGCTCTCTTCTTCTGAGCTTTTTCATAATTATCCGCAGTATCATAAACGCGCAGATCGCCGCATTGGCTATATATACGCCGTGAAGCGTTTCCGGCCGCTCAAGGAGAAACGCTATAGCAAGACCGCCAATAAAGCCTGCAATGAGGCCGGGGCCGACGCTGTCCGCTGCGGAGATCGTAACGGAAGCGAGTGCGACGGAATTAAGAACTGCGAGACCGGCTATGCTGAGCAGCGTACAGAGTCCCAGAATGACGCCGCTCACATGAATAGTCATATTTCTCTGTGCGCCTGCGCCTATGCCCTTATAGAACCAGGCGACCGCGCAGACACCCACAGCGCATGGTATGCCAAGCAGCTCATATGTTATTAAACGGCTTTTGTTATATGGAGCATCAGCCTCCGCCAGTTTCTCTGCTTCCTTTATTGTTGCTTTTTCCTGCTTCCTTTCTTCAGCCTCTCTCCTTCTTTCCGCATCAAGCAGAGCCGTTGCCTCATTGTTATAGCTGGCAAGATCGCTATCGAAATCACATAACATAATTACCTGCTGTAAGAGATCTTTAGCTTTTTTTGTATCTTTTTCAACACCATCACCATTAAGATAACTCTTAGCCAGCGCCAAAGTGTTTCTTAAGCTTTCATGAAGCGCGTGTCTTGCCTGTAATTCTTCGTTCAAAAAAGCACCGGGTTTCTTGAGGTTTGCCTGTCTTAAGAGCTCCACAGCTGTCTTGGGGTTCTTTTCCATGCCAATTCCATACAAATTGCATCTGGCCATTTCAGCCATAGCATCTGCAGACCCCAAATATGCTGCCTTATCCAGCAGCTTTATGCCCTTTCACGGTCCTCATCAGTACCTATTCCATCAAGATAGCACCGACCCAGTCTATACATGGATTCTGCATGATTTTTATTTGCAGCCAGTTCAAAGAAAATACGGGCCTGCCTGTTATCAGCCTTTGATAAATGCTCCATACCCACTTTATACAGGGTATCCGGGTCCTGATCAGGAACGGCGGCTTTTGCATAAGCCAGCGCTTCCGCTTCCAGCTGATTTTTTGCTTCGAACGGTCTGCTCATATCAGCCTGAATACGAAGCGTCTCCTCGGGCTCTATGCTCATATTTTCCTGTTTACGAAGTATATACTTGAAATAATCAAAATCTTTTTCGTTTTCTATCATCGCAGCGCCTCACCTTAATTCCGAATCCAATTGTCCCTCTTTTCAGCCTAAAACTCAGAGAGCTTCCATGTCTGCTCGGTATGTCCAAGATAATCCCTGTAATTTACGATATCCGAAGACTGATCAAAGCTGAAATTGCAGACTGTCACGGAATGCACCGCAGGATCGTATTTCAGAGTGCTTCTGTTGATCGTCTCATACTCATCCGGGCCCACATAATCCACTATATCCTGCAGATCCTTAAGGCTTGCTGTTTTTGGATCCAGAAGATTCATACCCACATTAGCCTTCCAGTCTCTGAAGAAGGAATTGCCAAGCGCACTGTGGGGAACAGGCGCGTAAGGACCTGCTTTATAGTGATTTGCCCTGGCATAGCGCTCAGTGATAGGCGTCACATAGAGCCGCTCCAGATCCTTTTCGATGTTCAGAGCAAAACCGTTTTTCGTATCTATGACATTCATGCTGAAGGGCTTTGCCACTTTGCAGCGGGCAAGTCTGTACATTACATCGGCTGCGTCCTTCGAATTCATAATATCCCGCTGCATTATATATCTGGAGATATAGCCGGTCTCAGTCCGCTCCGGGTATATGGAATTGCTGGCGAATATCAGGCCATTGCTGTTGAAGCCTGTGGTGCTGCCAAGGAGCTTGCCCGCAAAAGTATAGCCTGCGAACCAGCTGCCATCCGGCCTGATGTATTTGATGACTGCAGTGTTTTCGGGACTGTAGCCGTGATCGTCCTCGTTGTGGGACAGCAGGAAAGTGCCGTCAGGCTTTTTGAGGATCACGGTAGTGCAGCCGGAGGAAAGCTCCCTTATGTCCGGAGAAAGCAGCAGAATGCCGGTATCCCGGTCTATCCCTGCCCCATCGGATCTTCCATAGATTTCATCCAGCAGCGCCGGATACTCCTTTGCCAGAAAAGCCTTTGCCATCTCCACATAATCAGCCGTCCTGCAGTTGTCCTTCAGCATTGCTGCAGACTCATCCGCCAGCCCGCCAAGACAGTCCTTAAAGAACTCTCCTACCTGAAGACCCAGCTCATAATCGGTACCTTTTGCTTCAAAATACTTCATCGGACTTACCTCCTCCGAAAAACTACTGCACCAGGTTCCTCACCCAGATGCGCTTTTTTATCATTATCGTTCCAAGACCGCTCTTTAAAAACTCCAGGCCCTGGATTATCGCATAAAACGGAACTATCCCAAGATTCGTGTGACGGCTGATGAACCAAGCCACAGGCACGTAAAAAGCCCAGATAAAACCGCTGTCGAAGACAAACATTACCCAGGTGCGGCCACCGGACCTTAAGGTGGCGTAGCAGCAGGTTCCGTAGCAGATCAGCGGCAGTGCGCAGGATGCCACCAGAAGCAGCTGCCTTGCGAGGTCCTTGATCGCATCAGTCGTATTGTAAAGGTTCGGGATATACGGGGTCACCAGCGCCATAAATACGGCGATTACTGTACATATGGCTACCGCAAAGGCTATGCACTGTTTGTCTTCCTTTACAGCCCGCTCCAGATCCCCCGAGCCCAGCACCTGACCCACATTTATGGCGACCACATCCATCAGCGCAAAGCTTACGCAGAAAAAGAGCTGGGTGATGTTGCTGCAGATATTCATGGCGGAAACCACCTGAAGTCCGAGCATGGAATAGCTCTGAGTAAGGAAGGCCTGGCCGAAGGACCAGAGCATCTCGTTTATAAGCATGGGAAGACCCAGCTTAAGAGAGGCCTGAAGCACTTTCTTTTCGATTTTAAAACTGCTGTAGAGGCCTTTTATGTATGGGCAGCGCTTTGTGTGGGTGTGGGCATAGATGACTACTATAAGCATCTCCACTATTCTGGAG
>JAFRWH010000319.1 GCA_017438085.1 Bacillota bacterium | reverse complement strand
TCTGCCAGTTCCTGGCGCGGTTGGAACCTTCGCCCCAGTATTCCTTTACATAGGTGCCGTTGACCATAAGTCTTGCTGTGGGAGATTCTTCGAATCCGGCAAAGTATCTGCCGAGCATCAGGAAGTCAGCGCCCATGGCAAGAGCCAGGGTCATGTGATAATCGTGAACGATGCCGCCGTTGGAGCAGATGGGCACGTAAATGCCTGTCTCCTTAAAGTACTTATCCCTTTCCTTGGCGACTTCAATAACTGCGGTTGCCTGTCCGCGGCCTATGCCCTTGGTCTCTCTGGTGATGCAGATGGAGCCTCCGCCGATGCCGATCTTGACGAAGTCCGCGCCGGCCTCTGCCAGATAGCGGAATCCATCGCCGTCAACAACATTGCCTGCGCCGATCTTTACGCTGTCGCCGTAGTGCTCCCTGACCCACTTGATGGTGCGTTCCTGCCATACAGAGTAGCCCTCGGAGCTGTCGATGCAGAGGATATCCACGCCTGCGTTAACAAGAGCGGGAACTCTCTCGGCATAGTCTCTGGAATTGATGCCTGCGCCTACGATGTAGCGCTTGTCATCGTCCAGCAGCTCAAGGGGATTGGCCTTGTGGTCATCGTAGTCCTTGCGGAACACGAAGTACTTGAGGCGGCCGGCGTCATCCAGTATGGGCAGCGCATTCAGCTTGTTGTCCCAGAGCATATCGTTAGCCTCGGAAAGGGTTATTCCTTCCTTGGCATATATGAGCTTCTCCAGCGGAGTCATGAACTCGGAGACCTTGGTGTCCAGGCTCATGCGGCTGATGCGGTAGTCGCGGCTGGTGACAAGACCTACTACCTTGCCCTGCGCGGTTCCGTCCTCGGTGACGGCGGTAGTGGAGTGTCCGGTCTTCTCCTTTACAGCCAGAAGATCGCCCAGAGTCTGATCCGGACGGATGTTGGCATCAGAAGGTACAAAACCAGCCTTGTAATTCTTTACTCTTGCAACCATGGCAGCCTGGTCCTCAATGGTCTGAGCGCCATAGATGAAGGAGATGCCGCCTTCTCTGGCCAGGGCGATGGCAAGTCTGTCACCGGATACTGACTGCATTATGGCGGAGGTCAGGGGGATATTCATGCTGAGAGCCGGTTCTTCCTGGCCCTTGCGATACTTGGTGATCGCTGTCTTCAGGCTTACATTGTCCGGAGTGTTTTCGGGTCCGGTGTAGCCGGGGATCAAAAGGTACTCACTGAAGGTTCTTGAGGGTTCGTCGAAGTATTTTGCCATGATCGTCCTTTCTGTAAAATTTTTATATATGTGATGGGCGGTTTCTGCCGCCTGTTCTGCTGCCTGCGTTCAGGTATTTCGAGCATTTTAAGACCGAAGCCGGTCTTTGTCAAGCACTTTTTTCTAATCCATTACGCCAAGATATTCTTCCAGCGTTATACCCTTTTCCATGATCTCTTTAGCGGGTTCAAGACCCACATAGCGGAAGTGCCAAGGCTCATATATATAGCCTGTGATATCTCCCACTTTATCTTCAGTTCCATCGATAAAGCGGAGTATGAAGCCGAACTCGGCGCAGTGCTCATAGCACCATATTCCTTCCTTGGTCTTTCCGAAATCGTATTTCAGCCCAAAATTCTGAGACTTGCCGCCCAGGTCGCAGGCCAGTCCGGTCTGATGCTCCGACTCGCCCGCCTTAGCGCTGAAGGTGTTTGCCTTGGCTTCGCCGTTTCGCTGTACATAGCCCGCATGCAGATCCTGCTGGTATTTATAGGACCTGAAGCCTGTGCGGACTGCAATCTCTATGCCCTGTTCAGCTGCAGCGGCTATCATCTTATCCATAGCCTCCGCCGCCACCTTGCGCATCTTTTTCGTATCGTTGTTTCCTACGCCCGCAACGGTTTTGGAAACTGTCACAAGGTCGTCCGGCCAGTAATCGCTGCTCAGAGGATGGGTCCGGTTGATCAGGATCAGATAGTTCTCGTCCTGGACCGATATGGGAGCAGCCTGCTTGCCTGGTTCATGGCTGTAGTCCTGCATGGTAGCTGCAATATCCTGAGGCGTAGGTTCCACTGCAGCTGCGGGGGTCGGAGTCTGTTCGCCGCCCTGGGAAGCCGGATCGGTCCCGCCGGGATTTCCGGAGGGTTCGACTGCATCCGTTCCCGAAACGGAAGAAGGATCTTTGTCCTTATTGCATGATCTCAGGCCAAATACAAGCGCCGCAGCAATAACTGCAAGGAGCGCCAGTATAAGTAAAAAGCGCAGGAACTTTGCCGTATTCAGTCTGGATTTTTTGCCGTGTTTTCCCTGTGCCATCCCCTTACCATCGCCCTTCCGAGGGCTCCTTTCAACAATAATTTAGTATAACCTAAAACAACGCTTATGGTCAATTACGAGACAAAAAAAACAGAAGGTCTGAATGGACCTTCTGTTAAAATCAATTACTGTTTGAACGTTTGAGAGTCAGTTTTGTTACATCATTCCGCCCATGCCGCCCTGCATTGCTGCTGCAGCTGCTGCGGGATCGGGATCCTTGGGGATCTCCACTACGCAGCTCTCGGTGGTCAGGAGCAGTGCGGAAGCGGATGCTGCGTTCTGCAGTGCGCTTCTGGTTACCTTGGTCGGGTCTACGATGCCTGCGCGGATCATGTTCTCGTACTTTTCGGTAGCTGCATTGAAGCCGGTGCCTCTCTTTGCTGCCTTGACGGCTGCAACTACTACGCTGCCTTCAAAGCCTGCGTTCTCAGCGATCTGACGAACAGGTTCTTCAAGAGCTCTTACGATGATCTGAGCGCCGGTCTTAACGTCTCCGGTCTGCTTGTCAGCATATTTCTGAACAGCAGGGATAACATTTACGAGAGCTACGCCGCCGCCGGGAACGATGCCTTCTTCAACAGCTGCCTTGGTAGCGTTAAGAGCATCCTCGATCCTCAGCTTCTTTTCCTTCAGCTCGGTCTCGGTAGCTGCGCCGACCTTGACGACTGCAACGCCGCCGGACAGCTTTCCGATACGCTCGGACAGCTTCTCCTGATCGTAGTCGGAGGTGGTGATCGCCAGCTCGTTCTTGATCTGGTTGATACGGTCTGCCAGTGCAGCCTTGTCGCCAGCGCCGTCAACAATAACGGTATTGTCCTTGGTTACCTTTACGCTTGCAGCGCTGCCCAGCATCTGCATGTTTGCATCCTTAAGATCGTAGCCCAGCTCTTCGCTGATCAGAGTTGCGCCGGTAAGAACTGCGATATCCTTCAGCATTTCCTTGCGTCTGTCGCCGAAGCCGGGAGCCTTAACTGCCACGCAGTCGAATACGCCGCGGAGCTTGTTAACTACCAGAGTAGCAAGAGCCTCACCCTCAACATCTTCTGCGATGATCAGCAGCTTCTTGCCCTGCTGAACTACCTGCTCCAGTACGGGCAGCAGATCCTGAATGTTGGAGATCTTCTTGTCGGTGACAAGGATCAGAGGATTCTGAAGGCTTGCTTCCATTCTTTCGGTATCGTTTACCATGTATGCGGAGAGGTAGCCTCTGTCGAACTGCATGCCTTCTACGACATCCAGCTCGGTGCCCATGGACTTGGACTCTTCAACGGTGATGACACCTGCATTGCCTACCTTTTCCATAGCATCAGCGATCAGCTGGCCGATCTCTTCGTCGCCTGCGGAAACAGATGCTACCTGAGCGATAGCTTCCTTGTTCTCTACGGGGTGAGAGAGCTTCTTGATCTCTGCTACTGCTACGTCAACTGCGCCCTGGATGCCTCTCTTGAGGATCATGGGGTTAGCGCCTGCTGCAACGTTCTTGAAACCATCTCTGATGATGGCCTGAGCCAGCAGAGTAGCGGTGGTGGTGCCGTCGCCTGCCACATCGTTGGTCTTGGAAGCTACTTCCTTGACAACTGCAGCGCCCATGTTCTCATAAGCGTCCTCCAGCTCGATCTCCTTGGCGATGGTGACACCGTCATTGGTGATGAGGGGGCTGCCATAGGGCTTCTGGATAAGAACGTTTCTGCCCTTGGGTCCGAGAGTGATCTTTACTGTATTTGCAAGCTTGTCAACGCCGGTCTGAAGCTTTCTTCTTGCGCTTTCGCCGAAATCTAATTCTTTTGCCATTTTATTTACCTCTTGTCTGTATTATTCTACGATTGCCAGGATGTCCTTCTGGGAGAGGAGCAGTACTTCTTCGTTGTCCAGCTTGATCTCAGTGCCGGAATACTTGGAGAAGATGACCTTGTCGCCTACTTTAACTTCCATTTTAACTTCTTCGGTGCCGGGGCCAACTGCCAGTACGGTAGCCATCTGAGGGGCTTCCTTTGCGCCGGGAAGAACGATGCCGCTCTTGGTCTTTTCTTCAGCTTCTTCTCTCTTGATGAGAACTCTGTCGCCTAATGGTTTGATAGTCATTTGGATTATGCCTCCTATGTGAATTTTTATATTGGACATTTTATTAGCACTCTATAACTCCGAGTGCTAAATAGTATTATAGCCTCCGGACTGTATAAGTCAAGAGGCTAAAGGCATATTTTTTTTATTTCACACTAAATTCACATTGGGAGGGTCATTTCCGGAACTTGAAGTCCCTTATTTCCACGTCGACACCCAGTATATTGAACGCTGTCATGGCTGAAATATCGTCGAAGATGCGTTT
>JAFRWH010000318.1 GCA_017438085.1 Bacillota bacterium | reverse complement strand
GCGGGCGACACCTACGCCTACGATTTCGAGAGCCAGAAGACCAAGAAGGCCAGGGAGGACGCAGCCCGCGACAGGATCTTTGGCCTGCTGCCGGATGACCAAGGGGAAGAGCTGAAAGCCCTGTTCGACGAATTCGAGGCCTTCGAGACCCCCGAGGCAAAGTTCGCCCATGCCATGGACAATCTGCAGCCTCTGATCCTCAACAACAGCAACGGCGGCACCGACTGGATAGCCCACGGCGTCTCCGCAGCACCAGTCTACGAGCGCCAGAAAAAGACCGCCCTCGGCTCTGCCCGCCTATACGAGATCACCGATAAGATACTTCAGGAAAACATAGAAAAAGGATCCCTGAAGGTATAGCAAAAAAGAAGCCAATCAAAGAATCAATAGAGCATGATACTACATTTCGGATATAAGTTTATTGTGTCCATAAAGCCCAATCGAAAAGCACTGGGATAAACAACTCGAATGTGATAAACTCTCTATTAGGAAGAGAATCGAGGTATAGAAAGCAGAATGTTCGAAAATATAGTATTTGTCGATACTGAAGTGGGGGTAAAGGATCAGCGTGTGCATGATGCAGGCGCATGCCGTTTTGATGGATCTGTTCTACACACGAAAAACCCCAAGGAATTTGCTTCCTTTATCCGGAGCAGTGAATATATTTGCGGGCATAATGTTTTAAGATTTGATTTACCATACATTGAGAAATGGACTGACAGCACGATAAGCTTGAAAGTAATAGATACTTTGTATCTGTCCCCGTTATTGTTCCCTAAACGCCCTTACCATAAACTTGTAAAGGATGACAAGCTTCTGGTAGAGCAGCTGAATAATCCATTGAATGACAGTCAGCGAGCCATGGAGTTATTTGCTGACGAAGTTAATGCATTTAATAGTTTGAACTCTGCCCTTAAACGCATATTTTGCGTACTCCTTTCTGATAAAGAAGAGTTTAAGGGCTTTTTTGATTATCTTAATTACCGTCCGTTCTCTATAGGGATAGTATCTTTAATCAAACGAACATTCAGCGGCAAAATCTGTGAAAATACAGACATAAGAAGTCTGCTTAGCAATAATCCAGTTGAACTTGCGTTTGCATTGGCTCTTATAAATGCAGATGATCGGTATTCAATAACACCTCCCTGGCTGCTGAAGAACTATCCAAAACTGGATTATATACTTAATTTACTCAGAAACACTCCATGTAACGATCCCAACTGTGCTTACTGTCGCTCGACTTTTGATGTAAATGCGGGATTAAAGCATATTTTTGGGTTTGACAGTTTCCGTAAATATAATGGTGAACCTTTACAGGAGATGGCAGCGAGAGCTGCAGTTGAAGGGAAATCGCTTCTTGCCGTATTTCCCACCGGTGGTGGCAAGAGTGTCACATTCCAGTTGCCGGCACTGATGGCTGGTGAGACAACCAAAGGTCTGACAGTAGTTATTTCCCCACTTCAGTCCTTAATGAAGGATCAGGTGGATAACCTGGCCGGACATGGTATCGTAAATGCCGTCACGATCAATGGACTTCTTGACCCCATTGAACGCAAACAGGCTGTTGAGCTTGTAATGAACGGCACCGCATCTCTTCTGTATATATCTCCGGAATCCCTTCGATCAAGAACCATAGAAAAACTGCTTATATCCAGGAATATCGTACGTTTTGTAATTGACGAAGCGCACTGTTTTTCTGCCTGGGGTCAGGATTTTCGTGTAGATTATCTTTATATCGGAAAGTTTATCAGAAGACTGCAGGAAAAGAAGGCTTCTCAGGAACCGATTCCGGTATCATGTTTTACCGCTACAGCAAAACAGAAAGTAATATCGGATATACGGGATTACTTCAGAGCTGAGCTCGGGGTCAATCTGGAGCTGTTTACCACCGCTGCAGAGCGGGAGAACCTCCATTATTCCGTTATGTTTGAGGAAACAGACGACAGCAAGTACAGAACGCTCAGAAATCTCATTGAAGTTAAAAACTGCCCGACTATTGTATATGTATCAAGAAGGGCCAGAGCAGAAAAGCTTGCAGAGCGGCTTACGAAGGATGGCTTTACTGCATTACCTTATCATGCCGGTATGGAGCCGGATGATAAAATCAGGACACAGGAAGATTTTATTGAGAACAGAGTCCGGATAATCGTTGCCACTTCAGCCTTTGGAATGGGCGTGGATAAGAAAGATGTCAGACTTGTCATACACTACGATATCTCAGATTCTTTGGAGAACTACGTTCAGGAAGCCGGCCGGGCTGGAAGAGATCCTTCTTTAGAAGCAGATTGCTATGTGCTTTACAACAATGGTGACCTGGATAAACATTTCCTGCTTCTTAATCAGACTAAACTTAGCATAGGCGAGATCCAGCAAGTCTGGAAAGCAATTAAGGATCTGACAAGGCAGAGACCTGTTGTTTCCTGCTCGGCTCTTGAAATTGCAAGGCAGGCGGGATGGGAAGATAATGCCCAGACTGAAACACTTGTAAGGGCGGCAATTAATGCTCTTGAATATGCCGGTTACGTTGTCCGTGGACAGAATGTCCCAAGAGTATATGCTACAAGTATTCTTACACGGAACATGGTTGAAGCATCAGCCAGAATCAATAAGTCAAGTGTTATTTCAGGAAGCGACCGAGAAAAAGCCCGTCGAATTCTGTCAATGCTTGTTGCAACGCGAAGCAGAGCAAATGCAGGGAATGATGATGCTGAAAGCCGGGTCGACTATATAGCTGACAGACTGGGGCTGACAAAAGCAGAAGTTGTGGAATCCATCAATTTAATGCGACAGGAACGCTTGCTTGCTGATGAGCAGGACATGTCGGCATTTATCATGGATGGTGATACGCAGAACAGATCAAATATGATCTTAAAACGTTTCAGTAATCTGGAATTTTTCCTCCTAAGCAAAATCCCGGAGGAGGGTTTTAAAGCCAACTATAAAGAGCTGAACGACGAAGCGCTGAAAGCGGGAATTCAGTCAAGTGTCAAAAATATCAAAACTCTGTTTTACTATCTCACCATAAAGAAGTATCTCGAAAAGGTCGAGGATGCTGAGAATGGCAGCACATATCTTATGCCTGTGGAGCCGGCAAGGATCCTTAAAGCGAAAGCCAGCAGACGGCTGGATATATGCAGCTACATTATTGATACACTATATGGTCGTGTAGACAGGAAAAGCACTTCAGCTGAAAAACCTGTTGGTTTTTCAATAGTGGAATTATATGAAGGGTATAAAGCCGTTGAAGGCTCTCTTGGTCAAACGCCGCTAACTTTGTCTGATATAGAAGATGCATTGCTTTACCTGTCCAAAATAGGCGCCATGAAAATCGAGGGCGGTTTTCTTGTAATTTACAACGGCATGGAGATCCACAGGAAAGAACTGAACAACGCAATTCAATATAAAAAGGACGATTACAGGCAACTGGATGAGTTCTACAAACAGCGTATACAACAGATCCATATTGTTGGGAAATATGCCAATCTGATGGTTCAGGATTATGACGCGGCGCTGCAATATGTTGCTGATTACTTCCAGATGGAATACAGAGCTTTCCTTCAGAAGTATTTCAAGGGCGAAGAAGCAAAGGATATCAACAGAAATATCACACCGGAAAAATACAAGCAGCTGTTTGATGAACTGTCTCAGGTCCAGCGGCAGATCATAGACGATCATGACTCCCAGTATATTGTTGTGGCTGCCGGCCCCGGAAGCGGTAAGACAAAAGTTCTGGTTCATAAGTTGGCCTCACTGCTGCTTTTGGAGGATGTGAAGCATGAGCAGCTTCTGATGCTTACTTTTTCAAGGGCGGCGGCAACAGAATTCAAAATGCGGCTTCATGAGCTTATCGGCAATGCATCAAAGCGCGTGGATGTGAAGACATTTCATTCATACTGCTTCGATCTGCTTGGAAAGATAGGAAAGCTTGAAGATGCAGAGGATGTGGTAAAGGATGCGACTGCGTACATTAACGATGGCGAGGTCGAGCCTGAAAAGATAACAAAGAAAGTACTGGTTATCGATGAGGCACAGGACATGGATGCCAATGAATTCTCCCTTGTAGAAGCTCTCATTGCACATAATGAGGATCTGAGGGTTATCGCTGTAGGAGACGATGACCAGAATATTTATGAATTCAGAGGTTCAAGCTCGGAATATATGAATTCTCTGCTGACTAAGTATAATGCAAGGCTGTATCAGCTGGTGGATAACTACAGGAGTTGTCCGGAGATAGTTTCGCTGGCAAATACTTATGCACAGGGAATGCAAAAGAGGATGAAAGATCTTCCTATCTCGGCTGTCAGAAAAGACCGGGGCGTGGTATTCTTCATCCGCCATCATGGCAGTAATTTCGTTGAAGCATTGGTAAACGATCTTGAAAGCTATTATGACAACTCCGGAACTGTTAGTATCCTTACGAACACTAATGAAGAAGCCTTGATGGCGCTTGGCCTTCTCAGGCGGAAGAACATACCTGCAAAGCTGATTCAGACATTGAATAAATTTGACTTGTATCAGATGTTAGAGCTCAGATATCTGGTCGACTATATCAAGGGTCGTGCTAAATCCCCTGTTATCAGTGAAGATCTTTGGGATTCTGCTAAAGCCGCGATGAAAGAGCGGTTTGAGCATAGTTCAAACTATGATACCTGCCAGCAGCTGATGCTTTCATTTGAAGAGGCATATCCGACTAAATATCTGTCGGATCTGGAGATATTCATCAGGGAATCAAAGCTAGAGGATTTTGCAGAAATCAGGCAGGGGACTGTGCTTGTATCAACGATACACAAGTCAAAAGGCCGCGAGTTCGATAGTGTTTACATGCTGCTGAACAAAGTGGATGACCGTACGGATAAGGTAAAGCATCAGGTTTATGTGGGCATGACAAGGGCAAAGAGTGCGCTTCATGTACACTACAACAATAATGATTTCCGTTATATTAACATTCCCGGAGTATATCATTCTGATGATAAAAAACTGTATCAGGATCCGGCAGAAATCACTCTGCAGCTTGATCATACGGACATTTATCTGGATCAGTTTTTTAGCACGGTTTCAGTTACGGCAAACCTTCTGCCAGGAGAAAAGCTGGCAGTGAAGGAAAATGGCTTTTATGCATGGTCCGGAGGCAAGATAGTCAGAGTGGGTACATTTTCAAAGTCATTCATGAGTCGACTTGAAAAACTAAATGCCAAAGGCTATCGGGTCTATTCCGCCAAGATTCGTTTTGTTGTTTTATGGAAAAAGCAGAGCGATGGTAAGGAATATCCAGAGATACCTATTGTACTGCCTGATGTCCAGCTCATAAGGGATGTGAATATGTAATATAAGCTGTGAATAGTGTCCGGGACTGGGCTTCAGTCCCGGTTTTTGTGTGCTTTTATCAAGGTAAAATCACGCTTGACAAATTGAGATATATCTCATATACTGGCCTTGCTAAACGACAGACGCTGATCTCCGGGAAAGGAGAATTAGTGTATAAGATCATATTGTATGAAACGGAAAACGGTAAACAGCCGGTTTCGGATTTTCTCGATTCGCTTGAACCAAAAATGCGGGCGAAATTGTCTGGACTGCTTGTATTGCTGCATGAAAAAGGGAATTCTTTGCGTGAACCGTATTCTGCACCTGTTGCAGACGGTATTTATGAATTAAGGTGTATACTTGGAAATAATATAACACGTGCACTGTACTTCTTCTATTACGGGAAGCAAATCGTAGTGACTAATGGGTTTGTTAAGAAGACACAGAAAACGCCTAAATCTGAAATTATAACAGCAAAGAAAAGACGTGCAGACTGGATAAGAAGACAGATTCAGGAGAGTTCGTTAATACGGGAAACAGGGGGTGAAAAGTATGGAGTTTAAAGATTATCTTGCCAAACAGATGAAGGATCCCGAATTTGCGAAAGCATATCAGGAGATTCAGCCTGAAATGAATATTATCAGGGCAATAATCGATGCAAGAACATCGCAGAATCTGACGCAGAAGGAGCTTTCCGAAAGGACCGGCATAGCCCAGGCAGAAATCAGCCGTCTTGAGCATGGAACAAGAAACCCCAGCATTAAACTTCTTCAGAGACTGGCAGATGGTATGGGTATGGTTTTAAATGTCACATTCACGCCTAAAGCAGAAATGGAACAATCACTCAAAAGGCCTTGATTTTTCAGTGATTCATGCAAAAACTGCTTGCATTTCGGTCTCTGTATGATACAATATTCAAGCGCTCGCGAAAGCGAGGCTCTCTGCTGCGGGGGAGAACCGCAGCCATTCAAGGCCATAGGGAGGTGAAACAATGAATAAGTACGAGCTTATGTTTGTTATCGATCCTGATCTCGAGGAAAGCGCAAAGGAAGCTATGATCGAAACTGTTAAGGGTATCATCGCAGCTGAAGGCGAAGTTTCCGCTACCGATGTTTGGGGTCTCAGAAAGCTTGCGTATCCTATCCAGAAGAAGAAGGAAGGCTACTATGTAGTTATGCAGTTCACCGCTGCTCCCACTCTTCCCAAGGAACTGGACAGAAGACTTAGAATTTCTGAAAACTGCATGAGACATGTTATCGTTCGCAAGGACGACAAGTAAAGGCGGTGCACTATGAATTCAGTATCTTTGATCGGAAGACTCACGAGAGATCCTGATGTACGATATGGTGCAGCATCTCAGACAGCAATTGCCAGATTTTCTATCGCCATTGACAGAATGCCCGATAGAAACGGCGAAAAGAAAACAGATTTCCCCAACATCGTATGCTTCGGAAAGACCGCAGAACTCGTAGAGAAGTATGTGGGCAAGGGCAGACTGGTTGGGATCCAGGGAAGACTGCAGACCGGCAGCTATCAGGACAAGGACGGCAAGACCGTCTATACCACTGAAGTTGTTGCCGACAGAGTGGAATTCCTTGACAGAGGGGACAGAAACGGTCAGAACCAGGGCGGCTACAACAGCGGAAATGATAATTTCGGCGGCGGCAATTACAGCCAGAACCAGCAGCCCGCGGGCAATCAGGCCAAGAACGATGATGAAGACTTTGGTGCATTCACCAAGCTCACCGATGACGATATCCCCTTCTAAGTATTAACAGAGAGGAAAGCAAGACATGGAAAGAGAAAACAAAAAGAGAAGCTATGTCAGCAGAAAAAAGGTTTGCCAGTTCTGTGCAGACAAGACTCTTACCGTAGACTATAAGGATGTTGATACTCTTAAGAAGTACATCTCCGAGCGCGGCAAGATCCTGCCCAGAAGAGTTACCGGCGCCTGCGCTATGCACCAGAGAGACATCACCAATGCCATCAAGGTTGCAAGAACAGTAGCTCTGCTGCCCTTCGACGCAGATCTGTAAAGACAAAAGCGACACGAAAAACCCCGGACCGTCTGGTTCGGGGTTTTGAATTGCCTTCGGTCGCGGTTTGCACAGCCCGGGTTTTGAAATGCTTTCGGTCGCAATCGCTCGGCCGGGGTCTTGAAATTGATTCACGCCTCAGTCAGCTCGCTGGCTATCATCTGCAACAGCCTTTTGGCTGATACGGAAAGACTGTCCTCGCCGCGGTACATTATCCCTATCTCCTGAAGGACTGGGGGCTCCAGAGGCAGCAGCACTGCGTCGCCCTGATACATTTCCATCTCCAGCCTGTTGGACATAAAAACGCCAAGCCCCGCCTCCACCATGCAGTAGGTGGCATATACGTTCTGGCTTGTGTAGCGGACATTCGGGACGATTCCGCGCTCCCGCAGAGCGCGCTTGTAGTCCGTGTCGACCAAAGGATAGGTTGCGATCATCGGATCTGACGAAAAGCGCTGCAGCGGATAGATCCCCTTCGCTGCGCAGGGATGCTCCTTCGGTACGCAGGCTACCATGGGGTCCTCTGCCAGTCTTATGAACTCGAAATCAGGCCTTTTTGTGGCGATGATAAAGTCCGCCTTGTGCTCCTGAAGCGCCTGTGCGAGTTCGCTGGAAAGGCCCTGTATGGTTCTCAGCTCGATGCCGGGATACTCCCTTTCAAATTTTTTCAGCACCCCGGAGATCGCACGAAAATGGGCTGCATAGTTTATCCCGACGGTGATGCTGCCTGTCTCCATGTTTCTGAGGCTTCCTGCCATGTCCATGTAGCGGATCTCCTGTTGGATGAAGTCCCGCATTATGGGTATCAGCTTTTCCGCATCCGCCGAGGCTCTTACGCCCCTGCGGCCGCGCTCCAAAAGGGTCAGTCCTGTCTCCTCCTCCAGGGCTGCGATGCTCCTTGATATCCCGGAGGGGGTATATCCCAGCCTTTCCGCGGCAGCGCTGAGGCTTCCCGAGCTTATGGCTTCAAGATATACTTTTATTTTTTCGGTGTCCATTGCAATTCTCGTCCTGCTATTCTTTCTTCTGTCGAAAGTAGTTTTGATTAAATATCAAATAAACTATGAATTAATGTCGCTTTACTCAAATTAACACATCGTGTATCATCTTGTCAAATCGGTTCATCGCGATAAAGCGGCAAGGAGACATCATGAAAAATTTCGAGCTTACGGAGAAGAGGGCGGAGATACTGCTTGTGCTGCTGGTGTCCGCCAGAGCCACATCCTTTATGTTCAACAAGCTTATAATAGGGAGCATAACCCGCTTTGCGCTGCTGTCGCTGCGCTTTGGGGTGGCTTTTATACTGCTGATGCTGCTTTTCGGACGGCAGATCTTTAAGGATTTCGACCCGAAGGATGCTCTCCGCGGCGCTGCGATAGGGTGCTGCTTTTTCATAACAATGAGCTGCGAGCTCACCGGCGTGCCCTTTATTGCATCTTCCACTGCTTCTTTTATAGAGAATACAGCGATAGTTCTGGTTCCTATCGCGGAGGCAGCCCTGATCAGACGCTTTCCCCAAAAACGTGCTATTATTGCGGCTCTTACGGCTCTTTTCGGTGTGGGGCTGCTGTCAGTGGGCTTTCCCTTGGCCGGGGGCTCCGCAGGTCTTAAGCTCGGCAGGGGCGAGCTATGGCTGATGCTTGCGGCCTGCTGCTACACAGCCTCCATAATGGTGACCAGCCGTCTTTCAAGGCAGGGAAATGCTTTTACTATGGGCGTTTTCCAGGTGGGGACTCAGGCACTTCTGGCTACCATTGCAGCTTTTATTACCGGGACTGCCACCCTGCCGCACAATGGCACCGAATGGGCAATGATACTGCTTCTTGCAGTGGTCTGCACAGGCTTTGGCTTTACATTGCAGCCAGTGGCTCAAAGCAAGGTGAGCGCAGAAAAGACCAGCCTCCTCTGCGCCGTGAATCCCATGGTGGCTGGCCTTCTTGGGGTCCTTTTTATGAAGGAAAGTCTTGGAACGGCCGGTTTTCTTGGCTGCGCACTGATCCTTCTTGCCCTTGTCATCGGAAGCAGGAAAGAGAGCTAGCCCGGATATCTGGGCCTGATCTGTCAGATCGCCTGCAATTTCAGCAAATAATCACATTCAAATGCCTGCCTTGTGGTATACTCTATCTGTAGCAAATGATCCTGCATTTATTTAGGAGAAAACATGGCAGCATATAATTATAAAGAGGGAAAAAGCTGGGAACTGAGTTTTGAAAAGCTTCCCAAAACGCTGGAGGAGATGCAGGCGATGCCTCAGGCCGCGCTTAAGAGCCCTGCGGATACTGCAGCCCTTGCAGTCGCAGCGTTCTGCCTCTACCCGGAGAACAAGGAAGAGGCAAAGCGTATGATAGCCTGGCTCTCCGGCCCCAAAGAGCTGACCCCAATGTACTGGTCATTCATCAACGACCGCTTCATGGACAACGTGGACTACATTCCCCGGTCATATTTCAAAGGCGCAACTCCTGATAACAACTATACCCCGGACCAGCCCTATACGCTGAAGCTGTGGGACGACCCCAATAGCCATGCTGATCCCAACTACTGCGAGGTCCTGCTGGAATCCGGCGGCGCAGACAGTCCCAGACAGATACAGCTGAGGCTCAAGCCCTCCACCGGTCAGTATTTCCTGTGGGAGCAGTTCATTCTTGTGGGGATACGCCAGCCCAAGAGCATGGATCCCTGGGCATAGCAGGATCCTAAGGAGGCTGTTTTGGGAAAAGATAAGCTTACACTCGGTGATGAGATAAGAGAAAGAACGCTGGGAGGCGAGCTCAGAGACTATGAGACCGACTGGGCAGGCATCTACAGCAGTTATTATATTAGTCTTCGCAAGGAAGACGGGTTTTATATTGTCAAAATCAATGCCGCCAGCGAAGAAGATCCGTTTAATGACGAACTCAGACACTATCTGAGAGATAACAAGGAGCAGTTCAGGCTGGTTGAAGAGATAAAAGTTGACAAATACAGCCTTGAACTTAGCATCAAACCTGCTTTCGTGAAGAGTCATCTCCCCGAAAGGCTGGCTGAAGCGGTGGATCCCGTCATCGATCATCTTCTGGCTAACAACTACCGTACATGCTGCGAGCGCTGCGGCAGGAACTATGTGCCGGCAGACCACTACATGAAGGATGGCAGGAGCATTTTCATCTGCAGCAGCTGCGCTGCCAGGGAAAGACAGGAAAACAGCTGGCAGTTCCAGAAACTGCAGCAGCAGAAGAGCAAGCTGAGTTTTGGGGCGAAAACGCTGCTGGTAGGCCTTCTGACAGGCATTGTAGGAAGCCTGAGCCTGCTGGGAAGGCGCCGCCGCTGGTAGTTCAGGCTGCCAGTTTGAGTTTATTGTGAATTCGCATGCATTTTAATTGCTTAAGACCCGCTCTTTTGGTATCATATAGCTTAACAAGCTCCAAGGAGCGGGTTTTGTGTTGCAAAATAACCGGGAGAACTGCAGATAGAGCCCCGGCAGAATAAAAAAATAGGAGAGAAGTTATGAGCCTGAAATATGTGGACAGACGTGGTATGGACAACGTCAAGTGGGATGGAATGTGGTCCAAATACGGCAGCGAAGATCTGCTGCCCATGTGGATCGCAGATATGGATTTCGAGTGCGCAGACTGCATAAGAGAAGCCCTCTCAGATTATGCAAAGAACGTACCCCTTGGCTACGCCATGCCTCCCGATGATTATTACGATGCCTTCATAGACTGGGAGAAAAAGTATCACGGCTATGAAGTAAAGAGAGAATGGATGTGCTTCAGCCCCGGAGTGGTCTCTGCATTCTACTGGGGCGTTCTGATGCTTACAAAGCCCGGCGATGGGGTCATAACCCTTACTCCGGTGTATTATCCTATGCTCAACGCCGTCAAAGACAACGACCGTAAGCTTATAATGTGCGATCTTTTCAGAAATGAAATGGATTACTTTATCGATTTCGAGCGTTTTGAAAGAGATATCGTGGAAAATGACGTAAAACTCTTCATTTTCTGCTCGCCCGCCAACCCTGTGGGACGCATCTGGACCGCTTCCGAGATCAGAAAGCTGATGGATATCTGCAAAAAGCACGGAGTTTATGTCATTTCAGATGAGATCCATCAGGATTTCGAGTGGGAGGATCACAAGCACATCCCGACAGCCACCCTGGGCGACTACGACAGCTTCCTGATCACCATGACCTCTGCCAGCAAGAGCTTCAATATCGCAGCCATTCAGAACTCCATCGTTATCATACCCGACGACGAGCTCCGCGCCCGCTACAAGGACTTCCAGAGCCGCATCCATGTGAGCTCCGGCAATGCTTTCGGCTATATTGCGACAGCAGCTGCATACAGAAACGGCCGTGAGTGGCTGGAGGAAGTGAAGGCGCAGATCTGGAGCAATTACGGCCATGTTAAGAAGATACTGGAGGAAAAGGCTCCTAAGATCAAGATCGGCAAGCTGCAGGGCACTTATCTGCTCTGGCTCAGCCTCGAAGAATACTTCGGGACGCAGGAGGAAGTGGCTGATTTCTGCGAAAACAGATGCGGGCTGGCGTTCGACTACGGCAGCTGGTTCGGCGGAGAGCGTTTTGCGCCCTTCGTACGCATGAATCTGGCTACAAGCAAAGAAAATGTTGAGTTCGCAGCAAATAAGATTGCAGCCGAGCTGCAAAAGCTCGAGGCTGAAAGAGCGGAAGCTGCGGCAGCGGCTCCTGTTACAGAGAAGGCCGGGAGCCAAAAGCCCGTTCTGGTGGTTATGGCCGCAGGCATGGGCAGCCGCTATGGCGGACTCAAGCAGATAGACCAGATCGGCTCCAACGGAGAGATCATTATTGACTTTACCCTGTACGACGCCTGGAAGGCGGGCTTTGAGACCGCTGTCTGCATCATCAAGAAAGAGATCGAGGCTGATTTCAAGGCTCTGATGGACCGCGGCGCTGCAAAACGGATGAACATACTCTACGCTTATCAGGATATGACAGACATTCCTGAAGGCATAGAGATACCTGAGGGCAGAGTAAAGCCCTGGGGCACCGGTCATGCGATCCTTGCGGCAAGGAACATCATCGACGCACCCTTTGCGGTGGTAAACGCTGACGATTATTACGGCCCCGGCGCGTTCAAGACCATTTACGACTACCTCTGCCAGGCTAAGGACGGAGACAAATACGACTACTGCATGGTTGCCTATCAGGTGGAGAATACGCTTTCTGAGAATGGCAGCGTGGCAAGAGGCGTCTGCGCAATGGACGATGAAGGCCGTCTGGTGAGGATAGACGAGCGCACCAAGATACAGTGGAACGGCGACAAGATCCAGTTCACCGAGGACGATGGCGCCAGCTGGACAGATGTTCCTGTCGGCACTCCCGTATCCATGAATCTCTTCGGCTTCACTCCCAGCATCATTGAAGAGCTGAAGGAAAGACTGCCGGAGAACCTCTACAGGATCATCAGGGAAAATCCGCTGAAGGGCGAATTCTACATTCCCATCGTAACCTCCGAGCTGATTCAGGAGGGCAAGGCAGATGTGAAGGTTCTCCATTCTCCCGACAAGTGGTACGGTGTCACCTACAAGGAAGACCGTCAGCTGGTGGTGGATGCCATGCTGGAGAAGAAGAAGGCGGGCATCTACCCCGAAAAGCTCTGGGACTAGAATTCCGGGCTCGGCGAAGAGGGTACACAATCAAACACTCAATATCCCGGCTATATCAGCCGGGTATTTTTTCAGCATCAGGCATTAAGCTTGATTATTATGAAGCTGTGAAAGTATAATAATCATATAAACTTGTGGAAGAAACATTTAATCGTTAATCGGCGATAGACAATGGAGCAGTATCAATACAAAGCTTTTATATCTTACCGGCATCAGTCTCCGGATCAGGATATAGCAAGGAAACTGCATACTCAGATCGAGACCTACGCTGTGCCTGCGGCACTGAAACGCTCTCTTGGGATAAGCCGCATGGGGAGGGTATTCAGAGATCAGGAGGAGCTTCCCCTGTCTGTAAATCTGGGGGAGGATATTCATAATGCTTTAGAAAACTCGGAGTGGCTCATCTGCATCTGCTCGCCCCGTTATCTGCAGTCCCGCTGGTGCATGGAGGAGCTTGACTATTTCATTTCCCTTGGAAAGCGTGATAAGATCCTGACCATACTGTCAGAAGGAGAACCCGCGGATTCTTTCCCTGAAGCGCTGCTGTATAAAGAGACAGATGGACAACGGGAAGAGATGGAACCTCTGGCAGCTGATGTCCGGGGCGCTACGGTCGCAGAGTCGCTGAAGAAGCTGAAAGAGGAGAAGCTGCGCATATTAGCGCCCATGCTCGGGGTCAATTTCGATGAGCTCAGGCAGCGGGCAAGGCAGAGAAAGGCCAGAGCTGCAGCCGGGGTGCTTGCTGCTGCAATTGTGCTGCTTTCAGGCTTTTTAGGCTATGCAGTGATTAAAAACCGGCAGATCACAGCGGAAAGAAATGCTGCGCTTCTGTCCCAGTCCAGATTCCTGGCCAGTGGCGCTCAGGATCTTCTGAATTCCGGAGGCGACCGGATGCTGGCTATGCTGCTGGCAAAGGAAGCCCTGCCGGAAGATTTTGACCATCCGGACAGACCTGTGGCGGAAGAGGCGGTGGCAGCACTCAGGAGCGCTATGGTTTCGGGCGTCAGCAGCAATTACATACCCCTCACGGATCTGAACTTTCCAATCAAAGCCTTCAGGGCAAATGCGGTCAGCCTGGCGGTCTGCTCCGAGGCTCTGCCTGGCTATACCGCCTGTTACAGATTGGAAAACGGCGAGGAAAAGGACTATCCACTGAAGTTTGACAGGCTTCCCTTCCAGGTGGTGATCGGAAACAATCTTGCAAGCATGGTCTATATCGATTCCACGGGATTGGGTACGCTCAGCATGCAGGGAAGCACTGCTGTGAACAGACTTATCTATCCCAATACATATTTTAAATGGTGGCTGGATGGCATGGTCGCCGACGAGGATGCCTATGAATTTGCCTGGTATTACAACTACAATATATACACAAAAAGTCGCCTTATAGATACAGAGGAACAATCTCTTGCCAACCTGATACCCTTCCCTGCAGAGGGCTTTGCCCGCACCGACAGCGTCAACAGCTATAGCAGGCTGATGCTGAGCAACATCATCGGCCCGGACAGCGCAAGCGTAATAATGCTGCGGGTCAATGCAGCTGCATCCAGCTTTGAAGAGCGTATCATCCACAGCTACAGCTCGGAGATCCCAGGGAGCGATGGAAGCATAATATATGACAGTATAGGCATTCATGACTATGTTGGCAAATATATCGGCTCCTTCGACAGCCGGTATGTGGCAGGTCTTTCAAATTCATGGATATTCATATGGGACTCCGTGACCGAAGATCAGATTGGCAGAATAAGCTGCCGGGAGCTGGATGGCAGTTATTTCGAGACCATAACAGCATCTCCGGCAGAAGATAAAATAGCTGTAACAACTGAACAGGGCAAGCTTTATCTTGTGGATCTGACAGATCTGAAGTCCGAAGCAGTGTTAACCCTTGGAAATACCGTTGATACAGTGCACTTCTCTTCGGATGGAACTGCGCTGCTCTGCTGCGACGCGAAAAAGGATGTGGCCATGATCATTTCTTATGGAAATGTCGTGCAGACCATAAAAGCTGATTTTGACATCGAAGAGGCCTGTTATGTGAATTGCGACAAATGGGGCAATGCTGCAGATGACAGCTATATTCTGCTTAAAGGTCCTGAAAAATCCCGTCTGATGAAGCAGGACGAAAGCAGCGGTTCCGTAATGGTACAGACTGTGAATAATGGCATTGTCGGAGCTTCACATTCCGTGCTCAGCCGGGATGGAAACAAGCTCTGGTACCATCGCAGTGAGAATGATGAATACTACCTTACCGTGCTTGATCTGGAAAGCGGTCAGAATACAGTAGTTGAGACAATGGATCGGATGGATCTGCTCTTTGCTCCGAGTCTGGCGCGGATAGGGGGCAAATATATAGTCCGCTCAGGTCAGCAGCGGCCTGGCGAAAAGTCGGTGCTGTTCGTTTATGACGCAAAGACTTATGAAAAGATCGCGACAATAAATCCTGTCGCCCATGGCAGGGACAAAAAAGGCAATGAGATCACTGACGACAGCGCGGAACTGAAGCCGCTGTTCATAGATGATGAGTTCGCGGTCTTCAGCAGCCAGTCAGTCTATTACGTCTTCGATTCAGAGACTCTGGAGCAGAAGTACGCCGGAATAGTGGAGGGCTACTGGGAAAATGAAGCCAGGCGGGACGGCCGGTACATTATAATACACGGTGTGCAGAACGATGCGCATCATGTGCTGGTGATCGACACGGCGGACTGGAGCAGCGCGGGCTCGGGCTACATGTTCTGGAAGAGCCATGCCGGTACGGTATGCGATGCGGAGCTGCCGGGCTGGGGCGACCAGTTGTCAGTCTACAACTATTCAAATAAAACTCACATACTGGATCTGAAGAACGGTAAGAATCAGGAGCTGGATATCCTGAATGTCACAAAGGCCTGCCTCAGCAAAAACCGCAGCGCTCTTCTGCTTTACAGTTCCGACAGCGGAGGAAACTGGTACGCTTTTGACGGAAACGTACTTGAGCGTTATGAGCCTGCAGCTGATGAGATATATGAACCGGACAGGGGCGAGTTTTTCTTCCTCGATGACTGGGCTTATCAGGAGGAAGGCACTATCTGCAGGGCGAGCGATGGCTTCTGTCTGATCGACTTCCACGACAGGGAACTTGTTGTTCAGAATGCAGCAGTAGACGGAAGCCGGCTTCTGATTGGCAGGGCAGGGAATAACAACGATCTTTATGTGATGCGCTGCATGGACGGAAATGCGCTGCTGGAGCTGGCAGAGCGGGTGACCGGCGGCCGGACTCTCAGCGAGGAGCAGAAAAAGCGGTATTTTCTGGAGTAAAATATGAAATACAAGGAATACAAGATATATTGCGAACAGGACAAACTGGAGACTCTGGAGGCGCAGCTGGCGGCGCTTGGCATAGAGGAGATCATCATAAATGACCCGGCAGATGCGGAGCTTTTCAGCCCGGAGAAGGCCATAGGATGGTTCTGGAATGCCGTGGACGAGTCGGTGCTGGCACAGTTCAGGGAGCGGCCGAGCGTCTGCTTCTATCTGGAGGCTGAAAACAGCGAGGATCCTTCCGATCCCAGGGAGGAGCGGGGCGCTTCCGGCATAGCAAGGGAGCGTCTCAGCGCGGATCAGCTTAAAAGGAGAGACTGGGGGCTTGCGCAGCTTCTGAAAAGCTATGAGGCTTCTGTCTCCACGGTGGACGATCAGGACTGGCTGCACAAGTGGGAGGAATACTATGTTCCGAGCAAGATAAGCGAACATTTTGTCGTGAAGCCGGACTGGAAGGAGTACGATCCTGCCCCCGGTGAACAGGTGATCTCCATAGATCCGGGTCTCGCGTTTGGCACCGGAACCAGCGCCACCACCTATCTTGTGGTCAGGCTCATGGAAAAGTGGATGCGGCCCGGGGATGACGTGCTGGACGTAGGCTGCGGGACCGGCATACTGTCTATAGTCGCGTCAAAGCTTGGGGCTAAAGATATAATGGCTGTGGACATCGATCCGGAGGCCATAGACAGCACTAAGCGCAATGCCGCGATCAACGGCTGCGAAGGCAGAATAAAGGTGGTCCACGGAGACCTGACCAAAGGGCTCAGCTATAGAGCCGATGTGGTCGTTGCAAACCTGATCTCGGATCTTGTGGTCATGCTCTCTCCGGATGTGGCGGCTCACTGCAAGGGCCGGGGGCTTTACATAAGCAGCGGCATCATAGACGGCACGGAGGACAGATGCCGCAAAGCCGTTGAGGACGCAGGCTTTGAGATAATCGACCAGCTCCATGACGACTGCTGGACCGCATTTGCTGCGGTGCTGCGGAAGTAGCCGGACAGTGAAAAAACTATGAATGAAAGTTTAAAAACAGACCCCTGTAATGGATAAAAGGACGGCACAGAGCCGTCCTTTGTTATCTGATTATCCTTATGTCAGCTTTTATATCAGTGTTTCGCCCAGATAAATGTTTCCTTCGCGGTTTGCAAAGGCTGCCTGCACTTCCGGAAGGGAAGGACAGGGGCCATTTTTGCTGTAGAGATTGAATACAGAGGGGCCGCTGCCGGAAAGCTGGGTGCGGAGTGGCTCACCGATGCCCTTCAGCAGTTCCATGATGTCTGCAATCTCGGGACTCAGGCGCAGCGCAGGGGGCTCGAGGTCGTTGAACTCACTGGCATCACCGTCCTTCCACTCCTGATAAACGGCCTTTGTGGACAGCGGAAAATTGGGGGTGTAGATCAGGATACGGTAGCTTTCGGCTTTTGTCAGTTCCAGGTCCGCTCCGGTGCCTGTGCCCACAGCCGCAGTATAGCCGTTCTGCGCAAGCAGAGAGAACGGCACATCAGAACCCAGCTGTTTTGCAAGTCCGATCAGGGGTTCAAGCTGTCCGAGGCTTGGAATACTCCCTGCTGACGCATTAGGGATAAGATCCCAGAGCCTGCCGAGCGCCGTAAGAACCGCTGCTCCGTCGGCAGAACCACCCGCAAGACCTGCGGCAACAGGTATATCCTTTTCCACGCTTATAAAAAACTTCTCCCGCCTGTCCGGGTGGAAGCGCTCATGCATCAGCAGCGCCGCCTTATAGGCCAGATTTCTTTCATCCCTTGGAAGAAAAGGTCTTCCGGGGTGCAGGATGATCCTCGGCGAATAGTCTTCAGCCTCTGCAGAGCTGACCGGTCCCATATCGTGAAAGTCCAGGTAGAGCCTGTCGCAGAGCCCTACAGCCTGCATGTGATTGTACAGCTCGTGATAGCCTCCCGGAAGCTCTCCGAGAACCTTCAGTTTCAGATTGATTTTCGCGTAAGCGTCTATCTTTATATCCATTGCTTTTCTCCCTTTCGGGTCCTGCGATTTCACCAAGATTTCACGAAATATAATATCATATCCATCCACAAAAGGCTCCATATGTGTTAAAATATTTATTCAGTAAAAAGGGATATAGGCTGCCTTTGAGGCGCCTTGTATATACAGAAGGCTTTGGAATGAATACGATAATTGCAGTCGACAAAAGCGGTTCCTACCGCGTTTATCTTACAGTAACAACAGAGATGGTAAGAAAGGCCATCGAGATCCACGAATGCACTCCTCTGGCGGGGGCGGCTCTTGGCCGCACTATGATTGGCGCAGGAATCATGGGCCTTATGCTCAAGGATGATAACGCCCGCATGACCCTTCAGATCAAGGGTGACGGCCCGGCGCAGGAGATTCTTGCAGCCTCCAACGGAAAAGGCGAGGTAAAGGCATACATCTCCAATCCGTATCTCGATCTGCCTCTTAAAGGGCCCGGAAAGCTTGATGTGGGCGCTGCTGTAGGCGCCGGAACTCTTACCGTAATAAAGGATCTGGGGCTTAAGGAGCCCTATGTTGGCAGAGTAGACCTGGTTTCCGGAGAGATCGCAGAAGATCTTACCCAGTACTTTACCGTTTCCGAGCAGCAGCCCTCCAGCGTTGCCCTGGGCGTGCGCTTCGGTATCAACGGCGAGCTGGAATCCGCCGGCGGCATGGTCATACAGGTTCTGCCCGATGCCAGCGAAGAGGCGCTGAAGGCGCTGGAAGACATGCTTTTCTACATGGATTCCCTTACGCTGCTCATAAACGATGCAAGGGAAAACTGCGCTGCGGCGCTGGGAAGAGAGCCTAATGCGCTCGCCATCTGCGAAGAGCTTCTGAAGCTTATCTTCAAGGACATGCCCGCAGAGTTTTATCCGGAGATATTGGACCGCAGAAGCATCAGCTGGAACTGCGACTGCAGCAGGGACCGCATGGCAAAGGCTCTGGTATCGATCGGCGCAAAGGACCTTAAAACCATAATCGAGGAGGACGGAGAAGCCGAGCTCTCCTGCACCTTCTGCAGAAAGAAATACCATTTCGACAAGGCGGAGCTGACAGAGCTTCTTAAGTACGCTCAGCAGAAATAAGTCCGAAGGGGTTTGGACAGAATCGAAGGGGGAAATAAAGTGGCAATGGAAGATGTAATGCTCAAGATCACGGGCAAAAGCTACGTCCGGGAGGACGGAGAAATAAAAGAAGACAATGTAATAGAGTTCATCACCGAGGGAAAGATCGGAAGCGTAGGCCGCAGCACTCTTATCGTATACCCCGAAATGGAGGAATACGGCATGGGCGGCATCACCACCCACATCACCATCACCCCGAAAAAGGTGAAGGTAAAGCGCAGCACCGAATTCGGAGAGGACGAGAATCTCATGGAATTCGAGGAGGGCAAGCGTTTCAACGGGATTTACGTTACGCCCTACGGCAATTTCGGGCTTGAACTGCTGACAGATAAGCTCAGCGGCCTTGGCAAGAGCGCAGCGGAGCTGGATAAGATATCCATAGATTACAGCCTCAGCGTTAAAGGGCTGTCCGAAAGCCGCAACAGCTTCGATATAGAGATACTCAGCAAGCCAGGGAAGATGAATTAGGAGGCAGAAATGGCAGGTATAAACAAGACCCAGGACAGGAGAAAGCGCCTGGCAAAAATAACTGCGCTGGTGATCGTGCTGGCAATGCTGGCAGGTTCCTTCTTTTACGTTCTGATGCTGCTGGCATCGGCTTTCGGCTGGGATGCTCCGGGGATGGTCTACGCTGCGGAACTGAGCGACAAAGAACTGCAGGACAGCCGTCTTGAGAATCTGGATGCGGTCATCAACTACCTTCAGAACAACTACAATGGCGGTATCACCCGGGACGAGCTGATCCGGGGCGTTTATCAGGGGCTTTTCGATGCCCTTGGAGACCGGTGGAGCGAATATTACTTTGTTGAAGACAATGTGCCGTCTTTAGCAGTGCAGCTGGATAACAGCTACTACGGCGTCGGTATAACCATGCAGGCCGAGGGCGGACGCATACTTGTTACGGATGTCAACAGGAAGGGCACTGCTTTTGCTGCAGGTGTCAGAGCCGGCTGGTATCTG
>JAFRWH010000317.1 GCA_017438085.1 Bacillota bacterium | reverse complement strand
CACAAAATATGAAAGCATGGGTATGGGCTTATACACGTCCTGGTTCATCCAGGATGCTCCCTTTGCGAAGACTATCAGGGGGTACATGGGGTTGGGTGTAGGCTCCTCAGGCATGCGCCCCATGCGGCCGAGTCTTTCGTTCTGCCTCGCCTGCAACTCCAATGAGATGGACGGCAGCAGTATCTGAAGATGCAGCTTCTTTCCATCTATCTCGCTGTAGACCTCGTCGTGGATATAGTAGCTGGTGTCTGACCAGCACTTGTCTGCGTAGATGGTCTTCATCCCTTCGGGAGCAAGCATGCTGGCCTTAACATATGATGTATTCTTCTGAATAGGCATTTTTACCTCCTTAATGTTCTGAAATAAGCTTAATCCATTATATCTTGCCGCGACTGAACTTCGCAACGGCATATTTCCGTAAAAAAGATATAAAAAAGCTATTGACAATGCGTGTATATCGTATATACTGTGCATAGAGTATATATACAGTAAGTCCAATTGGAGCAGCAATGAACATATTGATCAGCAATTCAAGCGACAGACCTATCTATGAACAGATAGGGGAACAGATCAGGGATCAGATAATCAGCGGCAGTCTGGCGGAGGGGGATGCGCTTCCTTCCATGAGGCTGCTGGCAAAGGAACTCAGGATCTCGGTCATCACTACCAAGAGAGCCTACGAGGAGCTGGAACGGGAAGGCTTTATAGAGACTGTCCCGGGAAAGGGCTGCTTTGTGGCAGCGCAGAACAGCGAGCTTTTGATGGAGGCTCAGCTCAAAAAGGTGGAGGAGGCGCTGCAGAAGGCAGTGGATGAAGCTGCAAAGGGAAACATAAGCGCTTCCCAGCTTCACGAGATGCTCGATCTGATACTTGATGATCAGGGGGTATAAGATGGAAAATATCCTGGAACTTAAAGGAATAGAAAAACGCTTCGAGGGCTTTGCTCTCGGACCTATAGATCTTGAGATACCGGGGGGATCGATAATGGGTCTGATAGGAGAAAACGGCGCCGGAAAGACCACGACCATGCGTCTTATACTGAATCTCCTGAAGCCGGATTCGGGAAGCATCAGCATCTTCGGGATGGATCACATAAAGGATGAACCGAAGGTCAAAGAAGATATAGCCGTGGTTTTTGACGAATGCCTGTTCCCTCCTATTCTGGACCAGAGAGCTCTGGGAAAGATACTGGCGGGAAGCTATAAAAACTGGGACGATACCCTCTACAGAGAGTATCTGAGAAAATTCCAGCTGGATGACAATCCCTCAAGGCTGATAAAGGACTATTCCAGAGGTATGAAGGTAAAGCTTTCTCTTGCTGCAGCTCTTGCTCACAGACCAAGGCTTCTGATACTTGACGAAGCCACAGCCGGGCTGGACCCGGTAGTCAGGGATGAGATACTTGAGGTGTTCCTGAACTTTATTTCAGACGAGGATCATGCCATACTGATGTCCAGCCACATTACAGAGGACCTGGAAAAGATAGCAGACTATATCTGCTACATCCACAAGGGGCAGATAGTGCTGCAGGACAATAAGGATGATATTCTTGAAAACTATGGCCGCGCTGTCTTCCCGAAGACCGAGCTGGAGAAGATAGACCGCTCCGACATCGTCAGCATAAGGCAGAGCAGCTTCGGCTGCGAGGCGCTGGTCTCCGACAGACACGGCTTCGCTGCCAAATATCCCGGACTTATGGTGGAAAAAGCCGGACTGGAAGATATTATGCTGTTTACAGGGAAAGGAGAAAAACTATGAAAGGTTTGATCTTAAAGGATTTCCTGGTGCTTAAGAAGAACTTCCGCATCTTTGCAGTAATACTGGGAGCTTATATTATTATGGCGGCTCTGGGGCTTCTCGACAGCAATATCATCATCTTAATGATAATCGTTCTGATGCTCACTCTTCCGATGTCGGCTTTTGCCTATGATGAGCAGTCCAACTGGATTCGATATGCCATGAGCATGCCTGCGGGACGTAAAAACGTGGTCAAGGCAAGATATATTTCCTGCCTGATAGTACTTGCAGCAGGAGCCTCAGTCAGCCTTATCACCGGACTGGTAGCAGGAGCAGGAAACAGGGACAAGCAGGTCGAATCTATGATAATGGTCGCTATAGGTGTTACTGTAGGCCTTATATACATGGCCATCAATCTGGTGCTCAACTACAAGCTTGGAGTTGAAAAGGCCAGGATATGGTTCTATGTTCTGGTGATGACCCCCGCGATTCTTATAGGACTGATCGCCAGGTTCGGGTTCTCCGGCGAGGCAGAGATGGATGCATGGTTTGCTGATACCGCATCTGTGCTGTCTCCGGCTGTTCTGGCGCTGATCCCTTTGATAGCTGTCATCGGGCTGTTCCTGTCTTACTTCATGTCGGTGCGCATAGTCGGTAAAAAAGACTATTAAACCATCAACAAATTATAATGGCTGTGTTATAATATTAACACAGCCATTATTTTTTTCTGTTTGATTTGTTTCTTTAAGAAGCAACGGAGGTTATAAAATGGATCCCAAAGTATTAATGCAGGAAGCCATGGCGCTGCAGCCCATGCTTCAGACTGTAAGAAGAGATCTGCACATGCATCCTGAGCTTGGCTTCGATATGGCTTATACAAAGCCCTATCTTAAGGCCGAACTGGAGAAGATGGGCTATGAAGTAAAAGAAATGGGCAAGGCAGGCCTTGTGGTGGAGGTCGGTCCTGCAGGCGGCAAGACCGTTCTTCTGAGGGGCGACATGGATGCTCTTCCCCTGGATGAAGAGACCGATGTGGAATATAAGAGCCAGCATCCGGGCAAGATGCATGCCTGCGGCCACGATATGCACGCAACAATGGTGCTCGGCGCCGCTAAGCTCCTGAAGGATAACGAAGCTGAGCTGAAGGGCAGAGTAAGGCTGGAGTTCCAGCCCGCTGAAGAGATATTCCAGGGCTCTGCGGACATGATCGCTGCCGGCGTTATAGAAGGCGTGGATGCAGCCATGATGATACACAGCGCTCCCGGAGTGAACGTTCCCAAGGGCCTGGCGCTGGTGGTCCACGGACCCCTTTCAATGGCATCCTGCGAGCAGTATCACATCACAGTTAAGGGCAAGGGCGGCCACGGTTCGACGCCGCATCTCGCCATAGATCCTATCACCGCAGCAGCGCACATACATCTGGCTCTGCAGGAGATCAACAGCAGAGAACTCAATGCCCACGACTTCAGCGTGTTCACCACATGCCACTTCCAGGCAGGAAAGACCTCCAATGTAATACCTGAGACCGCCGAGATGTGGGGCACCATAAGGACCACGGATCCCAGCGAGGAGATAGGCAAGTTTATCAAGGAGAGGATGAAGGCTATAGTGGAAGGCGTAGGCGCTTCGCTGCGCTGCGAGGCCACTGTTGAGTTCTTCGATTACTGCCCCTGCATGCAGGTGGACATGGAACTTTCGCAGAAGGCTTACGGCTATGCAAAGGAGCTGATCGGCCCTCTGGCTCAGGACTACAACACACCTCCGCAGAACAGCTCCGAGGACTTTGCATTCGTCAGCAGAGAGGTCCCGACCACCGAGATCTTCCTGGCTACAGGCGGTCCTAACGAAGGCTGTAACTATCCCGTGCACAATCCCAAGGCCAAATTCGATGACAGTGTGCTTGCTGAGGGCGCCGCTCTTTATGCAAACTTCGCCATCAGGTACCTTGAAGAGCACAGATAGGCCTGTGTGAATTCGCAAAATTATATATGTATGCCTGCCCTCTGACATATGGAAAAGGACAGGATACTGTAATATAATTATTTCAGCACATTATCTCTTTGTTTATATAAGCGAGGTACAAAGCAATGATTGATTTGAAAAAGTATGGCATCAGTGACGCAGCTGAGATCATCTATAATCCTTCCTATGAGTTCCTTTATGAAGAGGAAATGAAGGAAGACCTGACCGGATACGACAAGGGTCAGCTGACTGAGCTGAATGCCGTAAATGTAATGACCGGTATCTATACCGGAAGGTCCCCCAAGGACAAGTATATCGTTATGGACGAAAACTCCAGGAATACCGTATGGTGGACCAGCCCCGAATATCCCAACGACAATCACCCCATGAGCGAAGAAGTATGGGCTAAGGTAAAGGCTCTGGCTCAGAAGCAGCTCTCCGGCAAGAGACTGTTCGTTGTGGAT
>JAFRWH010000316.1 GCA_017438085.1 Bacillota bacterium | reverse complement strand
GATGAAGGATATACAAATCTGAATGACAGAATGGAGGCAGATTTCTCCTGCAGACAAGGAAGTGCATGACAAATCGCTTTCAGAAATGAAGGAATTTGTTATTCAGCAGTAAAAACAGATAAATCCGAGCTATAAGGATGTAAAAGGAACCGGGAATGGAAGAATTCATTGCAAGGCTCGAGGAGATCGTTGACGGCGCTCCTGCGAGGGACATGCGCGGAACGACTGATGAGGAAATAGAAGCATATTATAATTCTCTTGAGGCGGCAGAAGACGCTTTTCTTGATGTTGTCGAAGAAATACCGAAGAAGGATCTTTGCCTGAAGCCGGGATTTCTTGATAAGATCTGCAGTCTGGCAATAAAAGAGGACGGATCCTACGTTGACGGCGAAGATAAGGTTTATTCGAATTATCAGGACAGGCTTCCATTCAGGCTTTACGAATATCTTGAATGGATGACCATTCCTATCCCGAAGCTGCTCATGGACGAGCTCAGGCGGCATGTTCCGAATGTCAGACTTTGATAGATCTGAGCGGGTGAATACGCCCTTGTGGGGCTATGATACGCCGAAGCAAAGCTCTTGATTAGGGCAGAGCTTACCGCTATACTTGTGACAAAAGGAGAAACAACCATGTCTAAAGGCGGAAAGATCATATGCATAGTGCTGGTGCTGCTTCTTGCTGCGGCTGGGAGCTTTGCGTTCTACGAGAAGAGTCAGGCGGATGGTCTGGTTGCAGAGCTGACTGAATCCAGGGCTTCGGCCGAAGAGGCGGCAAAGGCTGCTGAGGCTGAGGCTGTAAGGATGGCAGGCGAGATCGGGGAGCTGAAGGCTCAGGTAGACGAGCTGTCTGATAAGCTTTCTGAGGCATATATTGCACCGAGGGTCACTTTTTCTTCCCGCGAAGCTCTTCAGGGCGACATTATTGCAGTCCGTGCGGAGATGAATTCGGCGGAGGGCATTCCAAAGATAGAGACGGAGCTTGGGACAGCGGTTTTCATCGAGGATCCCGCAGGGGGAAGCGTTCCTGCGTCCGGCAGCGACTCCGGGGCTGGCGCCGGGATGGGAACCCAGAGCGTTATCTACACAGCATATGTACCTGTCTGGTATGCCCAGAATCCCGGCGAATACAGCATCAAAGTGACTATAGGGGAGCTTGAATATTCGGGTGCAATCACCGTTAAGGCGCGGAAGTTCGGAGAGCAGCACATGACTATGTCCTCCGCCACGGCCAGCGCCACCATAGGAGCGGACAATGCCAACGAAGATTACAATCAGAAGGTCACCCCCACCTACAGCACGGCGGAGCCGGTGCGCTACTGGGAGGGTACCTTCATTCAGCCGGTAACCGGGCGGATCACCACTGAATTCGGCCTCTACCGCTACACGGATTACACCGATGGAAGCAGCCGGAGGGTGACAAGGCACACGGGTGTGGATATTTCTGCGGTGACCGGTACTCCTGTTCCCGCAAGCAATGCGGGAAAGGTGGTCTACGCGGGGGATGTTATAATCACGGGCGGCACCATCGTGATCGACCACGGCGGCGGGCTCAAAAGCTACTATTTTCATCTGAGCTCCGTGGACTGCGCTGCAGGCGACATTGTTGAAAAGGGGCAGATCATAGGCAAGGTGGGCTCCACTGGCTATTCCACCGGGGCGCATCTGCATGTGGAATTCAAGATAGGCTCTTACAGTCTCAGCCCTTGGGCTCTGTGGGACGGCAGCAGCGATATTTACAAGTAGGGGTTCATGCAGGAGGATCATATTTGCGGTTCCTGTATATACGAAATACTTGACAGCTAAAAACCCCGGGAGCGCGGCTTCCGGGGTTTTAAATGCGGTCTGTAAGCTATTTGTTTTCAGGGCCGGCGTCTTCCGCTGGTGCAGCTTCACTTTTGATAGTCTCTTTCGGAGCAGCTCCATCTTGAGTCAGCTCTTCCAAAGCGGCCACGGCATCACTGGTTTCTGCGCTCTCCCAGATATTGTACTCGGGCTGGGGGTGCTT
>JAFRWH010000315.1 GCA_017438085.1 Bacillota bacterium | reverse complement strand
GTGCTGCTGCTGACATTCCACGGCATATATCAGTACATCATTGCGGTCCCCGTGCCTGCGGGCTGGATAAGCGCAACGGAGGTAGGCGTCAGGACCAGAGTGTTCTCCCTGACCGGAAGCCCCAATGTTTTCGGATCTCTGCTGATACTCGGAGCCCCGCTGTTCGCATCACTCATTTACTATCTGGAAAAACCCTGGCATAAGTTTGCCGCGCTCTGTCTTACGGGACTGGTATGCCTCTGCGATCTTTTCACCTTCTCCAAGGCCTCATGGCTTGGACTGGCTGTAGCAGTGGTGGTGTTCGCCGTGTTCGTAGACAAGAGGCTGATAGGCCTGATGGCAGCCGGCGTCGCTGCACTGTTCGTCGTCTTCCCCTCGGTCACCAACCGTATAACCTATCTGTTTACCAGCGACTATGCTGAACGTTCGGCTGCTGCCGGAAGGGTGATGCGTTGGAATGCGGGACTCAGGCTGCTGACTCCCATGAACAAGTGGACGGGCTTCGGGCTCGGACGCTTCGGCGGAGCCGTGGCAATGAACAATCAGGTGCTGGAACAGACCAGCTATTTCAAGTATTTTTACATGGACAACTACTATCTGAAGACCATGGTGGAGATGGGCTACATAGGCATCTTCTTCTTCGCTCTTCTTCTGATAGTTCTTATAATAAGCGGACTGAGGACCCCCAACAGGGCAGGGCAGGGATTCATTCCCGACCGCACTAAAGATCCGCTTTTAAGAAATGTGGGCAACGACAAGCTTATCTGCATAGGCGTTTTCTGCGGCCTGCTGGCTGTGCTCACTCACTGCTTCTACGAAAACATTTTTGAGGAGCCCTACATGATGACCTATTTCTGGGGCCTTGCGGCCGCAATGATCTATCTGGGCTACTTTGCTGAAAGAAAGGAATACAACTGATGAAAGTCTGTGTTATAGGTCTCGGCTATATCGGCCTTCCCACATCTGCCATGTTCGCAAACGCCGGACTGGAGGTGGTCGGCGTCGACAAGAAACAGGCCATAGTCGATGCTCTCAATAAGGGCGAGATACTGATCGAGGAAAAAGGACTGGCTGAGTTCATTAAAAATGTGGTGGCCAGCGGCCATCTCAGGGCGACTGCTCAGATAGAGCCTGCGGATGCCTTTATAATCGCCGTCCCCACGCCCATTATGCCCGACAAGAGCTCCGACATGCGCTTTGTAAAGAGCGCCACGGAGGATGTGGCTACTGTACTGAAAAAGGGTGATCTTGTGGTTCTGGAATCCACCTCTCCCGTAGGTACCGTGGACAGCCTTATGCTTCCCATTCTGGAGGCTACCGGCCTTAAGGCAGGAAAGGACTTCAGCCTCGGACATTCTCCCGAAAGAGTAATACCCGGAAACATCCTCTATGAACTTGTGAACAACCACAGAGTTGCCGGCGGCATAGACGAAGAGAGCGCGGACCGCATCGTTGCTCTTTACAAGAGCTTCGTAAAGGGCGAGATCTACAAGACCAACGCCCGTACAGCAGAGCTCTGCAAGCTTTCCGAAAACACCTTCAGAGATGTGAATATCGCCTTCGCCAACGAGCTGGCCAAGATCTGCGAAGCCGAAGACATCAATGTCTGGGAGCTGATAGAGATCTGCAACAAGCACCCGAGAGTGAATATCCATCAGCCCGGACCCGGCGTTGGCGGCCACTGCATAGCGGTGGATCCCTGGTTCATCGTGGAGAAGGAACCGGCTCTGGCTAAGATAATCGACCTCAGCCGCCACACCAACGATTCCATGCCCGGCTACACTGCAGGGCGCATCCAGGGCATACTTGAAGGCAACGGCATTGAAGGCAAAGCTAAGATAGCTGTGCTGGGCATCACATATAAGCCCAACGTGGACGACATGCGCGAGAGCCCTGTGGTAGAGCTCATAGAGATACTGAAAGAGCAGGGCTTTGAAGTGGCAGCTTCGGACCCATTTGTGGGCGACAGGGAAGGACTTCCTTCCTTTGAGGAAGCTGTAAAGGATGCAGACCTGGTGGTTCTGGGTGTAAATCACGCTCAGTATAAGGATCTGGATTTTGAAGCGCTCGGCAGCCTTGTAAAGCACAAGCTCTTCTTCGACACCCGCAACTTTATCAGCAGCGCAGCAGCAGAGTCCGCTGGCTTTAAATACTATCTGTTGGGAAGAAAAGACAAGTAGAAAATGAGTTTTCAGCCCGAAACTGAAAAAATGAATATATTGGGCGCTCGGGTCGACAGAGTTACCATGGAGGAGGCGCTGGACCGCTTTGAGCAGATGCTTAAGACCCCGGGCGTCAGCCTCATCGTGACGCCTAATTCGCTGATCCTGGATAATGCCACCAAGAATCCCCAGCTTATGGAGGCTATAAACTCTGCAGATCTGGTCATACCTGATGGCATAGGCCTGGTCTATGCGTCAAAAATGCAGGGGCAGCCTCTCAAAGAGCGGGTCACAGGCATAGATTTCAGCTGGAACGCCCTGAACCGCCTGGCTGAAATGGGAGGTAAGGCGTATTTCTTCGGAAGCAAGCCCGGAGTTGCCGAGATGGCAGCAAAGAATGTGATGGAAAAGATCCCCGGACTAACAGTTTCAGGTTGTCATGACGGCTATTTCAAGCCCGAAGAGGAAGCAGCCATAGTCGAAGACATCAACGCCTCAGGCGCGGACTTTCTTCTGGTTGCGCTGGGCTCGCCCAAGCAGGAGCTTTTCGTAAAGCGTCACGAAAAAGAACTGCTTCCAAGGGTAGCCATAGGCGTGGGCGGCAGTCTGGACGTGTGGTCCGGCACCCTTAAAAGAGCTCCGCAGTTCTATATAGATCATGGCCTTGAGTGGTTCTACCGAATAGCTCAGGAGCCCAAAAGAATAACAAGAATAGCATCGATACCTGTATTTTTAGTAAAGGTATTGTTCACAAAAACGAAAAATTAAATTCTCATAGATCTCGAAAGAAAGGGAGGGAAAATGGAAGCAACTAAGCTTATCGAAAAGGCAAAGCTGGTACGTCAGGATATAATAAGAGCTTTGTATCATGCCGGATCAGGCCATCCGGGCGGGTCTTTATCCTGCGCGGACATCATGACTGCGCTGTATTTCAGCGAAATGAATATCGACCCCGAAAAGCCTGATATGTCAGGAAGAGACAGATTTGTCCTGTCCAAGGGACATGCGGCACCTGCGCAGTATGCTGCAATGGCTGAAAGAGGATATTTCCCGGTAGAAGAGCTTGCCACACTCAGAAAGCTGGGTTCGAGACTGCAGGGGCATCCTTCCATGAAGAAGCTGCCGGGGATCGAGATCTCCACAGGTTCTCTCGGCCAGGGCAT
>JAFRWH010000314.1 GCA_017438085.1 Bacillota bacterium | reverse complement strand
GAAAGGTGCGTGAACAACTGCGCTTACGCACTCGCCAAAGATCTTGGTGAGGGTCGGGTCGCGGCGGATCCATTCATCGCTTACCAGCTCTTCGCAGGTAACGATAACGTTCTTGGCTGCTACCGCGATATCCACATCGTGGAATTCGTCGCCTTCGATAATGCATGTTCCGTCCGGTGAAGCCTTCTGAACATGGATAACTGCTGTATCAAGCTTTGGTACAGGAACAGCTACAACTTTTTCGCCCGGATTGAACGGGTTGTCTACCATTACGTACTTGTCGTTGTCGACCTTTTCCATGGTCTTTCTTACTTCCGGAGAGATACCCCAGAACTTTGTCAGACCGGAACCCTGCATCAGACGTACAGGGAGGAACGGAAGACCCAGGGAAGCTGCGTGGAGCTGGAGCATGATTACGTCCTGTGAATAGTCTTCGTAAACCAGCTGGCCTGCTTCGATGGCTGCTCTGAATCTGCGGGATACGTTAGTAAAGCCGGAATTGGCTGTATAGCAGTTGATATAAGCTTTTACTCTGCCTTCGCCGATCAGAGAGTCCCAATCGCCGCCTGCAGGACCTGCCCATACCGTAAAATCTTTCTGGCCCTGACGCATGATTTCGCCTACTACCGCATATGGTTTGCGGTTTGTTGTGAAGCCGCCGAAAGAAATGGTGTCACCGGAGTGAACGTACTTTTCGACAGCGTCATGTAAAGACATTACTTTATCCATTTTTTAGTTTCTCCTTCACTAATAATTTACGCTAATATTTTTGTACCGCATTCAGCCGGCACAGCATGTTTTTTCGCGGATTCCCGGACTAGCCGAAGAATACCATGAAGAAACCTGCCGCAACCGCACTTCCGATAACGCCTGCAACGTTTGGTCCCATTGCATGCATGAGCAGGAAGTTGGTTCTGTCTGCCTTTGCTCCTTCTGTCTGAGCCACTCTGGCTGCCATAGGAACTGCAGATACGCCTGCGGAACCGATGAGCGGATTGATCTTGCCGCCTGTCAGGTGGCAGAGAAGTTTTCCGATGCAAAGACCGCCGAATGTGGAGAAGCAGAACGCAATAAGACCCATTGCCACGATACCGAGAGTCTGTCCTGTCAGGAAGATTTCTCCTCTTGCGGTGGCTCCTACGGAAAGTCCGAGGAAGATGGTGCAGATATTGCAAAGTGCATTCTGTGCTGTGTCAAAGAGTCTGTCTACAACGCCGGATTCTCTGAGGAGGTTACCCAGCATCAGCATACCGATGAGCGGTGCTACCGAAGGCAGAATCAGCGGGCAGATTGTTGCTACGAAGATAGGGAAAATGATCTTTTCCTTTTTGCTGACCTGACGAAGCTGCTTCATCTTGATCTTACGCTCTTTTTCCGTGGTCATCAGTCTCATGATAGGAGGCTGGATCATAGGGATCAGAGCCATGTAGCTGTAAGCTGCCACTGCGATAGGCGCCAGAAGTTCCGGTGCCAGATTGTTTGTTACATAAATTGCTGTCGGGCCGTCTGCTCCACCGATGATACCGATGGCTGCCGCCTGCTGCGGTGTGAAGCCCAGAAGATTTG
>JAFRWH010000019.1 GCA_017438085.1 Bacillota bacterium | reverse complement strand
CATAAACTTGAGCTTTTATGTTATCATGACTTTAGGAGAAGGAGGCAGAATTCATGCAAAAAATAGCTTTAAAGGCCGGCGCAGGGCAGGCGGAAATAAAGTTCACGGAGGACATGCTCCCTAATTTCAGGGAAAACTATACCAATATTCACGATCTGCCATCCGTACAGGTCCTGCTGCTGGATGCCGGAGAAAAGGTGGCGCTGGTGTCCCTTTGCCTTGTGAATGCTTCCGAAAATGCGCGGATACGAAAGGAGCTTTCGGAGCTCTTCCGGATCCCGGAGAAGAATGTGCTGGTGCAGGCCAAGCATGCGCTTTCAACGCCCCATATGGGTGACCGTGACAGTCTGAGGACTTTTCCTGAAGACATAATTAAGAAGGCTGCAGCAGATGGTAAAAGCCTGAGCCCTGAAGCCGCAAAACTTTATGCAGACAGGGAGAATGCGATGCGCGATGCTGTGATGTCTGCAGTAAGGCAGGCTGCTTCAGATGCCTTGGGAACCCTCAGGGATGCGGACATCGTTTTCGGACTCGGATATACTGAAACCAATGTCAACCGGCTTATCAGAACGGACAAGGGCTGGTGGCAGGGCATCAATACGGAAGGACCTACAGACCGGACGCTTCCGGTGCTGAGGATAAATGATGAAAACGGACGCGCCATCGCAATTCTGTACAGCGTGAACTGCGCTCCGGGCGTACTGGAAAACTCTTTCCTTCCGGACGGAAGCCGCTGGATATCCGCAGATATTGCAGGATATTCCGAGGAATTCATAAGAGAGCAGTACGGCATAAACTGCGTGCCGATGTATCTTATCGGCGCTTCCGGAGACCAGTGGACAAGCCTTCGGGCAAGGCTGGACTATGTGGACAGGAATGGGATACAGACGGTTGAAGACCTGGGCGAAACAGGGTTCGGACTGGTCCGGATACTTGGAACCAGACTTGGAGAACAGGTGGTGAGAACGGCAGAAAACGCCGCAAGCCTTAGAAAGCAGGTATCACAAAATGCAGGGGCTTCTGAGAGCCCGGAGGCATCAGCCTTTACCGGCATCCACCTGGATTACTTCAGCTGCAGCTGCCCTGCCCAGAAGGTCACAGTCAGCGAAAACGGAGGGCCGAGTACCGGCTGCAGATATATTCCGGACGGTGAGACGGATGCGGGCTTCGCACTGCTGACTGTGGGAAGCATAGCTGTGATCTTTGTCAACGTAGAGCTCTGCACGGAAAGCTGGCAAAAGATAAAACAAAGCTCACCCTATCAGAATAATATTCTAGTGGAATTCACCAGCGGGCTGTCCGGCGGAGGCTACATGCCGACGGAGGAGTTTTACGACAAAATGACCTACCAGTCCCGCAAGAGCCGCTACGCCAAAGGCTCTGCTGAGATTTTCACGCAAAAAATTATAAAAGCATTAGAAAGGCAGACGCCCCTGAAATAGACTGAAAAAGGACCCACCGGGGTCCTTTTTGGATCGTTTATACATAAAGTTACTAAAACAGAAAAGTGACAGGTTCTGCACGCACAGTTTATCTTCTGCTCCCGAACACGAACTTCTTCTGAACGAAGTAGCTGAGGACGAAGAGTATCACATCTACTACAGCCTTCAGCAGGGTCCTGAAGCCGCCTGATGCGCCGGTGAGGCTCACCAGCAGGTTCAAGGTTCCCGAGGACAGGAAATACTGGCAGACCGCCACCACAGCGTAGCGGGCCAGAGAGCTTCCCACGGCAGCATTGCTTCTGAATACCCAGTTCCTGTTGATGGTATAATTCAGCAGCGCGGATATTATCCTTGCTCCGCCCACCGCCAGGAATATCTGAGCTGCAGTGCTCATGCTCCCCGCTGCCACCGGCCCCTCCAGAGCCTTGTTGAAGATGCTGAACAGAGTCAGATCCACTGCTGTGGAGATCACGGAGGATATAAACTGCTTCAGAATGCGCGATTTGCCGAAGATGAGCTTATATATCCGCCATGAATCCTTAAGGGGATTGAAGTGGGAGCTCTTGTTTTCTTCTATATATACCGTTGCGATGGGTATTTCCCTGAACTTTATGCCCTGATCGTGCATGTAGAGCAGCATATTCGTTTCGTATTCGAAGCGCTCGCCCTCCACATCCTCAGCAAAGGCCTTAAGACAGCCTGCAGGTATGCCCCGGAGGCCGGTCTGGGTGTCGGAGAGCTTTATGCCGTAAAACACCAGGAAGACCCAGGATGTGATGCGGTTTCCCATCATGCTCCGCTTGGGTACATGGGAAAGGGAAAAGTCCCTGCCGCCTATCATCACCTTGTCCGGTTCCTTTTCCATTCCTTCAGCCAGCTTCAGCGCATCCTCGGGCTTATGCTGACCGTCTCCGTCAATGGTTATAACGCCTTTGCACTCCGGATGATGCTCTGCCACATATGCGAAAGCATCCCGAAGCGCCCTGCCCTTACCCTTGTTCACCGGATGCACCAGCTTTTCAATGCCCGGATGTGCGGCCAGGGCTCTGTCGAAGGGAGCCTTATGAGCCTCATCGCTGCCGTCGTCCACCAGGACCATCTTTTCGAAACCGGCAGCGAACATGCCGTCCACCACCTTGTTGAGTTTCTCGTCCGGGTCCAGACTGGGTATTATTATGTAATAATCTTTAAGATCCATGAGTTTTCCCAACAAATTATTGCCCGCGGCGCCCCCTTTTGATAAAATTCAGCTGAAGGGGGTGATCCCATGGACAAAACTACCGATAAAAAACGCCATCCGATACTGAATCGCGTTATGGTATTTATTATAATATGTTTATTGCTCCTTGCAAGCATCTTTTACCTGCAGCTGAAGCTCCAGGAGGCTAAAACCGCGGAGCAGAAGGCCAAACTGGAGGCCCAGGAGGCCGCAAAGAAGCCCAAGATCGACATCGAGGCCCTGCAGACCCGCCTGGAAGCCGCAGCGGAGCTCACCACCGCCGAGCTCTACTACCAAGGCATCATCAAATACACCGACGGCAAGATCCCCTTCCTCACCCAGAAGGCCTTTTCCATGAGCTATTCCGCCAAGGTCCGGGCAGGAGCCGACGCCTCCAAGATCAGCCTGCACGCCGACGAGAATACTATCATCGCGACTCTGCCCCAGACCGAGATCCAGTCCATAGACGTGGACCCGGACTCCATACGCTTCTACGACGAAAAATTTGCTCTGCTGAACTGGACCAAAAAAGAAGACGCCATAGAAGCAATTAAAGCCGCCATAGAAGACCTGCAGGCCAACGCCGACCTGCAGCCCCTGAAAGACAAAGCCACCGAAGAACTGCGCATCCTTACCGAAAACATGCTGGGTGCCGTCGCCGACGGCAGAAAAGTGATAATCTACTGATTCCGCCCGCAAGAACCCCGCATTCATAAAGTGTCCAAAAAAAATCGGGCACTTTTTTTAATTTTTCTGTCCGATTTACGGGGGCAAAAACGATATATATAATGAGAGATATGATGCTGTATCTTAGTGTTCTTGAAACTGAAGAAGACAGACTCAGTTTTGAACAGCTGTACCGGAAGTACAGACTGTCCATGCTCGGTTTAGCGTTGTCAATTTTAGAAAACGAAGCAGATGCCGAGGATGCAGTGAACCAGGCTTTTCTTGCAGCCGCAGAAAGCTTTGCCAAAATACGGGAGCTGAGCGAGCCCCAGCTTCGGTCTTACCTTATGACGGCCGCAAAATACAAGGCTGCAGATATCTACCGGGAGCGCAGAAAACTGATCTACGTTGACGAATACCCAGTGGATCCCCCGGATGAAGCCTCTGCCGCAGACAGCAATCCGAAGATCGAAGCCCTGCACAGCGCCATGAAGAAGCTTCCGCCGCTGTACAGGGACCTGCTGACCCTGCGCTTCGACCAGGAGCTGAACACCAGAGAAATAGCGCATATTACAGGGAGAAAAAGAGGAACTGTTCAGAAGGAATTGTGGAGAGCCATACAAATGCTTAGAGAGATCATGCAAAAGGAGGCCGGTCATGAAGATCGGTAAGTTTTGCTATTCGAAAAAAGATATGCGCCGCGCCGCCGCCCTGCTCCGCATGGACGATCTTGCTGTGCTTGAAAAACGCTCCGAAGCAGCACTAGCCGCGTTATATGACGCCTCCATATCAGTCCACTCAGATAAGATAGACATTCCCACAGCGATTATAAGAAGATCCGACACTAGCCTGCGCCGCAGCTCCGCGAAACGGATGATCGCAGTCCTTGCAGCCTCCCTTGTGCTGATCTTTGCCATGACCATGGCAGTTAGTGCCTCTGCCCGCCAGATGACCCTGGACTTTATCCGGCGCGTTTTCCCGGAGGAAGACCGGGTAAGCTATGAATTCAATGAAGACCGAAACATACAAAATCCAAATCAGCTTCCTGAATTAACTCTTAATGTCCCTG
>JAFRWH010000313.1 GCA_017438085.1 Bacillota bacterium | reverse complement strand
ACAGCCTGCTGAATGTGCAGGTGGACTGGATACGGTCCATGGCCATGTTCACCCGCATTTTTGACTACCTCGACATGCCTGTGGAGATACAGAGCCCGCCGGATGCCATCGTGCCCGAAAGCTGCGACGGCTCCGTGAAATTCGAAAACGTAAACTTCTCCTATGACGGCAGCAGACAGATCCTGAAAAATATAAGCTTTGAGCTGAAGGCAGGAAACAGCGTGGCCATAGTCGGTCCCTCCGGCAGCGGAAAGAGCACCATAGTCAACCTCATCCCAAGGCTGTTCGACCCCCAGGAGGGGACTATCACCTTCGGCGGAGTGGACAACCGCAAGCTGGATCTGGGCTTCCTGCGCAGAGAGATCGGTGTGGTGAGTCAGGAGACCTATCTTTTCAACGGAACCATACGCGAGAACCTGCTCTACGCCAAGCCGGATGCCACGGAGGAGGAACTGATCGCGGCCTGCAGGATGGCCAATATCTACGATGTGGTGGAAAAGCAGCCCGCGGGCTTCGATGCTCAGGTGGGCAACCGGGGACTGAAGCTCTCCGGCGGCGAAAAGCAGCGTCTCTCCATTGCAAGAGTGCTGCTTAAGGATCCGGCTCTGCTGGTATTCGACGAAGCCACCTCCGCTCTGGATTCAATTTCCGAGGCCAAGATACAGGAGGCGATCGATCCGATAATCGATTCCCGCACCTCCATACTCATTGCCCACAGACTTTCCACCATACTTGCGGCTGATGAGATACTGGTGGTAAAGGACGGCGAGATAGTGGAGCGGGGACAGCACAAGGATCTGGTTAAAGCCGGTGGTGTTTACACTGAGCTATACGAAACTCAGTTCAAGAAAGGGCTTGAGGCTGTGGCAGTCGAAAGTGAAAAGGAGCAGACTCCTCCTCCGCCCCCATATCACGGCGGACTGTTTATGGACGAAGAAGAAGATAGGCCTGAATAAACGAATCATACCCTTTAAGGCTCAAAAACAGTTTCATTCCCTGCAATAAGTGGTATACTGAATGCGGCAAACGTCCAACATTACAAAAGGTGCAGCCGGGCAGCAGATATGAGAGCTTGGTTATCAATTATTTATCATATAAAAAGGAGAAAAAATGAAGTACGATTTTGACACTGTCCATGACAGACAGAACGCCCCTTACCAGTACAGCAGCAAGTGGGCTGACATCCAGAGCAACAGAGACCGTTACAACTACGGCAATCCTCTGCCCGCAGACCGCATTGCTCTGCACACTGCAGATATGGACTTTGCATGTGCTCCCGCCATCGTGGATGCCATGGTAAAGACCGCTCAGCACGGGATCTACGGTTACACCCGCATCCCCAACGAGTATTACGATGCAGTGCGCGGCTGGTTCTCCAGACGTTTCGGCTGGGAGTTTGAGCGCGGCGACATCTATCCCTGCATGGACGGCACCCACACCGCAGTAAGAAACTGCATCGAAGCTTTCACAAAGCCCGGCGACGGCATCGTCCTGATGCTGCCCAGCTATGGCTATCACAACGATATCGACCCGCTCGGACGCCACGAAGTCGACATCTATCTGAAGGAAGATAACGGCTACTACACCGTAGACTTTGATGCTCTCGAAGAGGCCTGCAAGCCCGCAGAGAACACCATGATGATCATGATCCAGCCCCACAACCCCACCGGCCGCATCTGGACCCACGAGGAGCTGAACAAGATCGCTGACATCTGCAGAAGAAACAACGTCATCATCGTTACCGATGAAGTTCATATCGACATCATTAGAAAGGGTCTCAAGTGCGAACCCATGATGAAGGCCTGCGGTCCCCAGGGCATCGTT
>JAFRWH010000312.1 GCA_017438085.1 Bacillota bacterium | reverse complement strand
CGTGAATTACGAACTTTTCAGTGCTTACGGCATACAGTCCATCCCGACCACCTTCATGATAGACAAGGCCGGATATGTTTATGGTTATGTAAACGGCGCAATGACAGAAGATATAATGCGCAGCATTATAGACCAGACCAGAGAAAACGGGTATAATATAGAGTGAACATAGTTCATACTCAGAGGAGGACTTAATATGAAAAAGATTATTTTCAGCGTGGAAATAAGCCCGAAGCAGAGGGAAAGGATAGAGGCTCTGGCAGCCGGCTGCAAGCAGAAATGCCAGCTGGTGTTCGGCAATGCTAAGACCCTCAGCGCCGCGGATGTGAAGGATGCGGATGCGCTTATCGGCAGCCTCCCCACAGAGCTTATGAATGCTTTCGATCATCTTGAATGGCATCAGATATCCTCTGCCGGAGCTGATGCGGATGTTAAAAGATACGATTACAGCAACACCATCATGACCAACGCGGGCGGCGCTTACGACCTCAGCGTGGCTGAACACATGGTAGCTCAGACCATGGCTATGATCAGAGGCCTGGCTCCTTATGTGCGGCAGCAGTCAAGGCACTGCTGGGACCGCAATCAGCCGGTAATCTCCATCGAGGAAAGCAAGATCATGGTCCTCGGCGCCGGCAAGATAGGAACCCGCTATGCAAAGAAGATGACGGGCATCGGCGGCTATATTGTGGGAGTAAGACGCAGACCTGTTTCCGATGGCGAGAAGTTTGATTTCTATGATGAGATGCATGGTCTGGAAAAGCTTGACGAGCTTCTGCCTGTGGTCGATGTGGTCGCCATGGTGCTTCCCGGAGGCGAAGCAACTACTCACATTATGGATGAGCGCAGGCTGCGGCTGATGAAGAAGGGCGCCTACATACTGAACGTGGGAAGAGGCAGCGCCATCGATCCCGAAGGGCTTTATAAAGTCCTTTCCGAAGGACATCTGGGCGGCGCAGCTCTGGATGTTACAGAACCTGAGCCACTGCCTGAGGACAGCGGACTCTGGGATATGGAAAATGTCATCATCACGCCTCACAGCGCAGGCAACTTCGATCTGCCCTCAACAATTGACCGTCTGATGATGATACTTGAAGACAATCTGCAGCGCTATCTGAACGATGAACCCCTGGCCCATATCGTAAATACAAAGCTGGGGTACTAGTCAGCAGACAAAAATATGGACAAATAACAAAAAAAGTCCCGGGGAGTATAGACCCCGGGGTTTTTGATTGATATAATTTTCTTGACTACTTATGTTCTGAAAGGAGGAAGACATGAAGCTTTTACGTAAAACACTATCCATTGTTGTCACATTATGTTTGCTTTTGAGCATCGTAACTCTGAACGCTGAGCCTGCTTATGCGGCTGGAGCGGCCAGACTGCTGAGCGGTGGAAGTTCTAAAACCTTTGATACCCTGATCGATGCGCTGGACGCTGCATCCAGCGGAGATACGGTCCAGTTGCTTCAGGATGTAGATGACCCTGAAAACTATATTGTGTATACGGCCGATCGGGATATGGATCTTACCCTGGACCTCAATGGGCACAGCCTTAGATTCGGTATGATAGAAATATACGGCGACCTTGTCATCAACGG
>JAFRWH010000311.1 GCA_017438085.1 Bacillota bacterium | reverse complement strand
GATAAGAACAAGCATGACGAATACGAAAATGCTTCCGCCGAAAAGTATGCCCGCCATGACCAGGTCCGGCTTTCCGAAAATGCCGACGATAAGATAGCCAATGAAAAACATGACCAGAAGCCATATCGGAATGTAAAAAAGCCTCTGCTCCCGTTCCCAGTTACCGTGTTTCCTGACATCTCTGGAAAAACAGATATAACGGTATATGTTGTAGGCCATCAGCGCACTGCCGGCATATATCATCAGATAAAGTATAACCGTCTTCATAGCTAAGATCAGTCACGGTCAATCATTCATATATCATTAACGTATACCCACATGATAGCCTGTATCTACATGGCCCCCTTGCGGGTGAGAACCACCCATACGGTCTTGAACAGGATGTGGATATCCTGTTTCAGAGACCAGTTTTCTATATATTCCCGGTCCAGACGCACGACCGTATCAAAGTCGCGGATCTTGCTGCGGCCGCTTACCTGCCACAGGCCTGTGATCCCGGGACGAGTGGACATTCTTGAGCGGTGGAAGGGTTCGTAGTGTTCCCATTCGTCCACCGTTGGCGGACGGGTACCTACCAGAGACATGTCACCTTTAAGGACATTGAAAAACTGGGGGAATTCATCAATGGAAAGATCGCGGATCCATCCACCTACTCCCTTTTTCCACTTTCCGTTGCTCAGCTGTTTCTGTCCGATTATGCGGGGATCATGTTCAAGCTTGAACATGAGCTGGTCCTCCTGTCCGGTGGACTCAGCTATCTGTTTCTTTCTGGCCTCTGCATCCATGTACATGCTGCGGAACTTGTACATCTTGAACTTCTTGCCGTTTTCACCTATGCGGATCTGGGAGAAGAATATGGGGCCCGGATCGGATACCCATATAGCCAGTCCCACAGGGATGGTTAAAATCAAGGTTATCAGGGAGCCAACAAGGCCTCCGGCTATATCCATGAGCCTCTTCAGAAAAACGTCACGGCCCGTGATATATCCCAGGGAGGTGGTTATTGTCAGGTGACCGCAGATCCACTCCACGTTCTTATGCCTTGATTCAAGATCGTCCAGATTGGAAAGAGCAGTATGGATGGTTATGCCCATGCTCATGAGGCTGTTGATCAGATCCACCGGAAGATTGGCTTTAGGCGGAACATCCAGATACACTTCATCCACCCAGTGATTCGTCAGATAATGCTCCAGCTCATCGCCTGTGGTGACCACTGGTATTGTTCCCACCTCGGGATACTGTTCGATGAGTTGGCGCAGCTCCTCCTGAGCAGCCTCAATGGAGGGGTGCTCGCCCATGATCGCTATTCCGCTGAAGCGGTAGGTCCCGTAATTCGACCGCAGAATGCGCGGGATCACGGTGGGTATCTGCGAAGTCTCAAGCGCTATCAGAAGAGAATGGCGGTTGAGTATATGATGCTTTTTCTTAAGAAAGCTCTTGTATGCCTGCCGCATTATATAGCAGGTCAGAATGTACAGAGGGATGGCATAGAGCGCCACTTTTGAAAGATCGGTGCCTGAGTTCTGACTGAGCATACGGAAAACCAGAAGAATCAGGATAACATGCCCTGTCTGGCTCAGAAGCCTGACCATCTCATCCCAGGGCGAATGATGCAGTACGCTGTGATAGGTATCCAGGACTATCATCACCACCAAATTGATCAGGACCGCTTCCAAAGCTATGCTCCAGAAGAAACGGGTCATCAGAAACCCCTCTCTTTCAACTATCCAGAAGCCTGCCAGAAGGCTGATAAAAATGCAGAGATTATCCAGAAGCATGAAATCGACATGCTGGGACCAGCCGCGTACCTTTCGTTTATACATTTTCTACACCTGCCTTATCGCTTTGATTTTCTGCACTTAGTGATGATGGCTAAATATGGTCATCATGGCTGTTTAATCTGCTTTTTCGTCCTGTCTGACCCTGGCTGCACACAGCAGCATAGCCGGCATATACAGCCCCAGTTTCAAAAGGAATATTACGGCTCCCACCTTCGGGGGCAGACCCTTCACATTTACAAAAGACAGCATCTCCGATTCCCTGAGTCCATCCTTCAGATGCTTTGCAGCATCCTTCAGAGAGGGCTCGGTCGCGGCGCGCCACTTTCCCGTGCGGATTATGAGCATGGCTGCATATTGGTTGAGCTGACGGTCTATAGATGCTCCAAGCCCCTTCATATGCTCCCGCATATAGCTGACCAGGTACATGAAGCTTTTGGTAAGAAGGTTCTCCTTGCTCTTTGCCCTGATGGAGCCCTCGTTTGTTTTATTATACATATACAGAGGTTCATTGCATATGTATACATTTTGAGAATACAGGAGGCATTCGTAGGTCATTGGAACATCGGTAAAGACCCGTATCCTCTCCTCGCGGGTGTAGTGCTCTGCTATCAGTTCCCTCTTAAAGGCCTTATCCCAGGTGTGTGCCTGTATCACTCCCACCTGAAGTCCTCTGCGGGTATCGGTCAGAAGATACGGAAAGACTTCCCTTTCCAGTCTGTCCCTGTCGTAATAGCCTTCCGGAACATTGTTGACTGTTTCCTCAAGATGGTCTTCATAAACGTTGTGTGCTGCAAAAAGTACCATATCGAGGGGCTTGGGAGACGCTCCGACCTTATCATGTATAAACTGCAGCATCTTTTCATCTGCCCAGTCGTCGCCATCCAGTATGCATACATAGTCCCCTTTTGCAGCCCTTATACCTTCGTTCCGGGCTGATATCAGTCCGCCATTGCTTTTGTGTATGACCTTGACCCGCGGATCAAGGGCAGCATATTCATCGCAGATCTTCGGACAGCCATCAGGTGAGCCGTCGTCGATCAGAAGCAGTTCAAAATCCGGATAGGTCTGAGCAAGTATGCTGTCCACGCATTTCCTCAGATATTTCTCCACATTGTAAACAGGTACGATCACGCTGATCATTCTTTATTCCCTCTTTCTGTCGCCGGGTCCTGAAAACAGCTTTTTCGCAGGACCGGCAGTTTTATCATTCCGCTTTCTTCGCTCCCCCGCCTCTGGAAAGCAGCGTCCGTTTCAGCTGGGAAAGACTGTCCCTGAACACGGGGTTCCGCCCGTATAAAGCGAAGAAGAAAATATTCGGCACAACAAAGCTCGGAGCAGCATTCACAAAAAGCGCAGCCCAGACATTCACTGAAAACAGTCCGCATACAAACCATGATGCCATGCAGGAGATAAGCGCAAGCGCTGACATCCCGCAGAAGAGCTTTATATACTTTCCCATGGATTCACGGGGATATACCTCGCGGAAGAGATTCCGGAACAGCCATGGGATCTGAATGAAGACTATGGAAACGATCGAGGAGATCAGGACTCCGTAAAGTCCTATCCAGCGGACTGTCAGAAGGTTCAGGCTGAGATTTGCAAAAGCTGCAGTAAGGGGCCTCCATCGGTCCACCCGCCAGATGCCCGCCGCATCCTTGAACATATTTATCAGCTTGTTGGCGCCCATGGAATAGTAGTAGACGACAAAACAGAACACCAGCCCCACAGCCAGCATGTTTTCCTCGCCCATCCACAGTTTTATAAATGGCTGATAAAGACACAGCAGCATGCAGCTGCTTACGTTCAGCACCCAAAGGAAAAGGAGACTGATCTTTTCAAGATCCCGGTAATTTGCTTTCTTGCTCTCCATTACCAGCTTGTTGCCCACCCCTGCCATGCAGGCGTTGAGAAATACGACCAGCATCATGCGGAGGGCTGTAATAATAAAATAATAATTCTGATAAAGTGCAAGAACAGTCAGCCCCATGAAGGCGGAGATGACAACTGTATCGGCGGCATCGAAGACCGTAGCGGAAAGCTTGGAAGTGAACAGATCCCGCACTCTGCAGAAGATATCCAGCGTTTTGTCTTTAGGCAGTTTGCCCTCGGGCACATACATCGGATACATTTTCTGAGCGCACACTGCCGTCAGAAGGTTGATGATGATCTGGCTCAGCAGCTGGACTGTCAGATAAAGATAATAATTGCGTGTATAGATAAGGATCAGGATCTTCAGGGTATATTCCGTCACCCGTACGATCAGGCTGACCTTGCTGATGACATCCCGCCTCTGATGCGCCTGCAGCAGACTGCTCTTGTATGCAAACAGCCAGTAGGTCAGGACGGTGTTTCCAAGATTCATCAGGAACAGGATGTAAAGATTCATGTCCGGCGGGATGTCGCTTTTGATGAGGCTCCGAAGAACGGGCATCAGAGCAAATCCCATAACAGCAACGATCAGACCTATTATCCTGTAAAGGGTGCGGTACAGACGCAGCAGAGCGCATATGGCAGGAGTATCTTCTTCGGCGATGGGCCTGTACATGCTGAAGACCATGGCGCTGCCCACACCCAGCTCTGCCAGATTCAGAAAGGACAGAAGCGATTTGAATAAGCCGTTCAGTCCCAGATACTCGGTTCCCAGATAATGGAGCATGACCGAGCGTATGACAAAAGGAAATAGCATGTTTACTATTTCCATCGTCCCGTCAAACACAATGTTTCTTGCCGCGTTTTTAGTGCGTTCAAGCTTCATAACGTTTGCTGTGATCCTTTCCCGATCCCGTTCCTGAGTTCTTATTCAGAAAACTCAATATATGCTCTGGCTGTATGATCAGGCTCAGCCCTCCAGCAGACTTCTGTACAGTCTGTCAGTCTGCATAGTGATCTCCTGCCAGGTGTATTTTGATGAAACTACCTTTTTAGCTTCACTGCGGCTGGCTTCAGCTTTTTCAGGATGATCGCACAGATCCTGCAGAGTATCGCGCAGGGCTTCCACATTCCCCTTCGGGAAGGTGAAGCCGCAGCCATCCATCACATCTGCGCACTCACCGATATCGGAGGTGACGCAGCAGCAGCCGTAATTCATGGCCTCCAGCAGCGTAAGAGGCATACCCTCAAGATCGCTGGGCAGCACATAAAGATATGCGTTGCTGTACAGTTCCTCCTGTATGCTCCCCTGCTGAAAACCGGTAAATATGATAGAGGGGTCATCCCCTGCCATTTCATACAGCTGCCTGACATATGCATCCGTATCTGATGTACCGCCTACTATCACAAGTTTTTTGTCCGTACGGAGCATCTTATATGCTTCGATCAGGTAGTGTATTCCCTTCTCCGGCACCAGGCGGCCAAGGAACATTATGTATTCTCCAGGAGCCAGGCCGAACTTTTCTGTTATCTCGCGGGCAGGCTTTGGTTCTGCCGGGTCGATGCCGTTAGGGATAAGGACGGTCTCCCGTCCGTACTTCTCAAGAAAATAGTTCTGCACGCCCTTGCTCAGCACGATGATGCTGTTTGCGTGGCGAACTGCCGCCTTTTCGCCCATAATGATATATGCAGAGGCAAACCTCCCCCACTTCTGACGCATGTGGTCGAGGCCGTGAACTGTAACAACGACCTTCTTGCCAAGCAGCCTCGGCAGCCAGCAGATGACGCATGGCCCTTCAGTATGGAAGTGGACAAGATCATAACGACTGAAGGCAGCCATTATGCTTGCAAAAATAGAAGAAGTCATTGCCGCCAGGCCGCGGCGGTCGATGGTTGGGGTCCAAATCAGGCGGACGCCCTTGTATTCCCTCTCCAGCTTCCCTTGTTTCCGGAGCTTTTTGAACTGCCTGTTCGTCCTGTTATAACAGGTGACATCATATCCGATCTCTGCCAGATGCGGCGCAAGATTGCTTACAACGACCTCTACCCCGCCGTCTCTGGAAGGAATGAATTTATGTCCGATCATCGCGATCCGTTTTGATGCATTCCGTATTTGTTTCATCACTAACGCTCCGCCATCTTAAGGTAGATCTCCTGCAGCTTTTTTGCTTCTTCGTGAATATCATAACCCGCCTCACGGACAATGTCTATCGCCTGATTCCGGTCCGCTTTCTGCTGACGGGCAGCCAGTAAAGCGTTTACCCATTCAGTGTCATCAGCCTCCAGGGAGATCCTTTGCGCCTGAGGCGAAAGCAGTATCTCATCGGTAACCTTGTCAGAAAAGAAGCATGGAAGACCCGCTGCCTGAGCCTCTATACCGACCACGGGAAGTCCCTCGAACAGTGAAGGAAGCACAAAACAGTCCATTGCCTGATACCATTCGCTGACATCGGACATCTGTCCAAGGAAGAGCGTCTTATCCTGTATGCCCAGAGCCTGAGCCTTTTCCTTCACGGACTGCTCAAGCTCCCCTACGCCTATCAGGGCAAGGCGCGCATCGGGAACAGCTTTCAGCAGCTCCGCAAAAATGTCCAGAAGGCGGCTGTGGTTTTTCTGCAGGTTGAACCTGCCCACGTGACCCATCACAAAGCAGTCGTTCAGACCGTTTTCCTGACGTATGCGCTCGCGGGCTTCAGGCCTGAATGCAAATCTTGAAACATCTATCGCATTCCGAAGGATGAAGCCGGACTCATTCCAGCGCTTTTCTCCGTAATAGTAGATCCCTGCGTCTCTTCCGCAGCTCCAGTAATCCGTGGCGGCGCCCGGAAGGAGCTGCTTGCAGACCATCTTAAGAGGATACTTGTAATCCTTAATGATCTGAGTGTTATGCGCGTGGGCGATACGTACCCGTACACCCGCGTCCTTAGCGCTCTGCAGGGCATAATAGCCCATGGCTTCGTTGTGTGCGTGGACGATTTTAATATCTGGATCGCTGTGCAGCAGTTCTGCCACATATCGTTTGTATTTAGGATAATGCAGCGGATTAAGGCCTGGGCTTACAAAGACCCTCCCGCCCATGCTGCGTATCTCATCGTCATATTCACCGGGCACCGGTTTATTGGCCAGAAAGTCGAATTGTATCCGATCCCGGTCGATCTGCCGGTAATAGTTCATCAGCATGGTTTCGATCCCGGCGCGGGCCATATTGCTGACGGAATGCAGAACACGAAGCATTTTTCAATTCCTCCTGTTACTTTTCTCTTACTTTCCTTCGCCCATGCGGCTGATGATCTGATAAGTGCGCTCGCAGTTAAGTTCATCCCGGACCGGATAGAAAGCATCCAGACGCTCCCGGTATTCCTTCTGCATCTGAAAATCATTTCCTGCGCATTCATAAATGGCGTCCATAAGAGCTTCCTCAGTTTCCACCACCGGCCCGAAGCCATGCTCTTCGTAGGAGAAATAGCCCTTCTGATAATGGTATTTAAGGAACTCCTCCATATCGAACTGGTAGTAGATGACCGGCTTTTCCATATACCCGGCATCGAAGAACACGCTTGAATAATCCGTAACAAGCAGGCTGCAGCGCATAAGAAGTTCCTGTACGTCGTAATCCTTCCAGCTTGCCAGAATGATGCGTTCAGAAGGCGCGCTGAACTTGTCCAGCTCTTTCTGCAGCTCGATGTGCGGATAGAAGATCAGTTTAAGATCCTTCTCCTCCAGGAGGCTCAGCAGGCGTGGATTTTCCAGCATGGACTGAAAATGCTTGTAAAATGCAGTCTCGCAGAACTGCTCCCCCTGGGGATACTGCCAGCCTCGCCATGTAGGCATCACCAGTATCTCATTGGAAGGATGGTTTCCGCGCATAAGATTATCAAAGCGGCACAGTCCGGTATACTGAACGACTCCTTCCGGGAAACCGAATTCCGAAACAAGGTAATCGTATTCCATTTTTCCGCCGCTGGCGAAAAAATCGACCTTCAGTGTGGGATACCGCATCCACTTCATTTCATCCTTTATGATCCCATGCTGCAGGAAAATCTCTTTTCCTCTTGGATGTATCCCGATCTGACGCAGATGGTAGTAAGCCATAAGATCCGGGGCAACAGGCTGTACATGGGTGCTGATCAGCATGTCGGCGGCCAGATACATAAGATAATGGCGGACAGACCTGTATTCGACTGTCTTACCGAGCTGTGCGACTTTTTCAAAGTCAGGACTGGAACTGTCTATCACAAAGCATGAATTGATCTCCGGATGCTTTTCCCGCAGGTAACGGAAAAACCAGTACGCATTGTCCCTGGCATCGAAACCGCGTTCCATCACCAGCCACAGATTTTTGTATTCTTTATTCGTTCTTCTGAGTACAGCAGCAATGGACCATAGCACTGCAAGAAGAAAAACATTTTTAAGATAGACAGGCAGCCGCCTCAGCATATTAAGCATTTCCGACTCTTCCTCCCTTTTCTATAAGCCAGATCTCATCGGCCAGTTCCGTCGCTGTCGGCGCTTCCCATCGTTTTGCATTCGAGGTTTTGATTATATGATAGCTGTAGCTCATGGGGATAAGCCTCAGACCTATGCAGCTCCAGAAATAAAAAGCGGTATTGTCTGTAAGATATGTCACTGTCATATAGCACAGAATAGCCATATACAGCATTCCGGTCTCCGTGTCATGCCGCGTCATCCAGTATGCGGGATAAAGTATGTAATTGATGCCTGCCCAAAGGGTAAAGCCCATAGCGCCGAGTTCTATAAAGACCTTTAAAATATCATTGTGCAGCGGATATGCGCGGTTGATAAGGCCTGCGGCGTGCCACTTGTTCACCAGGTCTGTAACCGCTTCAAAGCCCAGCCCCTTCCAGAAAGGCGAAAGCTCATAGTAATCGTTGGGAAGGCTCCACAGCACATCGCGGCCCATCATGTCTATCCCATGGGACTCAAGGAAAGCCACAAGTATGCCTGAGCGGGTCAGATAGAGATAGACATAGAAAAACAGGAAGAGTATGACTCCTGTTGCCATAACAAGCTTCCTTGGTTTTCCTGTAATGCGGAGAAACTGTATATATACGTATACGAGAAGTATCGCCGGAATAGTTCCGCGCTTAAGTCCCAGCAGGATGAAAAAGAGTGAAAGTATGATGCAGGCGCGCCTCAGCCGCCTCTCCTGCTTTGTAGCTTTCGGTGAAAAGAGCACGTAATAGATAAAGAACTGCCCAAACAGGAAGGTTATGTCGTGGATCTCCAGCGCGCGCACAAAACCCTCGGCGTTTCCGAAGGTGATTATGCAGGTGACCACGGAGATGATGCTTTCTTTGATTCCGTACTTGGGCATTTCCAGCAGCATGATTGCGGCATTTGTGGCGCACATGCTGAAAAACAGATAATTTATCGCCCTGTCTTCGAATAAATAACACATGAAGACAGAGTAAATGATAGTTATAGTCTGAAACAGTATCTTCTGCCCTGCTCTGCTTATGGAAGCTGCATTTGAGAGATCCGTGACCCATATGTACATGCTGACCACCAGATAAACGGCTATCAGCAGCAGGAATATGGGGAAATAGCTCATGGCTTTTCTGAGCCTGCCGAAATCAGCGCTAACAAGAAAATTCAGGAAAGCGCAGACTATAGTCCCAAGAGCAATCGCCTTAGGCAGTCCTCCGTATGCATTATTGAGGACCTTCCAGTCTCCGAGACCTGCAAAGACGGTACAGGCAACAGCAAGAAACGCAACAAAAGCCGGGCATTCTTTTCTCGAGCTTTGCAGCGTTTCACTGTTTGCACCTTTCCTCAAAAGTCTGTTATCAGTCACTGACCCCTCTCCGTGAACTATTATTCCATACGATCCTTCAAAGCCTATGCTCTGCTCGCACCGGAAGCACTTTCCTGAGCGGGCGCGGCATTATCCGAACGCATCCTCTGTATGGCAACTCTGAGCAGTTCTCTTATCTCAAAGATGCTGTCAACGCTTGAAACTGCTCTGCCATAGGTATAATCGATGCCGTATTCAGGATTCAGCTTATTGTATTTCTCGACCTGACGAGCTATAGCCTCAAGGATGACATTCAGCTTATCCTGCGAGCATTCCGGGAAGAAGGCGTAGAAAACGCCGCTTCCGTTGTACCCTACAAAGCCGTAAAGGTCTCCGAAGCCCTTCAGT
>JAFRWH010000310.1 GCA_017438085.1 Bacillota bacterium | reverse complement strand
GTGATTCTTCCTCAGCCTTGGCCTGATCATCGTCAAGGAAGCCTGCCTTGGGGACATCATAAAGCCTTATCTCGGTCTTGCCGATCTTGGGAATGATATACTTGGCAAACTCGGTCCTGGCAAGGGGATACTCCATATTACGCTGTCCTGCAGCGAGCCAGACCTCACCGGCATAGCAGTTCTTCAAACGGATCTGCTCCTGATCATCCTCATACACTGCGAGTTCATAGGGACCGCCCGGTTCATCGGTAGGGTCCACACAAACGAGGAAACTCCCGTCATCCTCGGTACCGGCTACACCTGTAAGGACAGTCTTACCGTCTTTGATAAGGTCGCATCTGATCGTACGGACACTATCGCATGTACCGAAAATGCGGAACTCAGCTCCCCACTGGAACACGAGGTTGTCCTTAAAAATGCCGTTCAGTCTTATAGCCATAGTCGTATTATATACCCTCAGACAAGTCAAAAGGGTACATTCGAGTTAAATTTGTTGTTTTAAATTAACCGAAAAACGCCTTGGCGAACAACAGAGCGGCATCCGTATTGCCGTTAACGGTAATGCTTCCTTCCGCGATGCCGGCATAAAAATCCTTGTTACCGGACAGGACCGCAGCGAAAACCTCCGCATCTGCATCGATATAGAAGGTGGCATCGTAATACTCGTAGGGAGCGACCTCAACACGTCCCTCCTCGGACTTGATATAGATCGGGAGGTTATCGAGATTACCCTTGAGAGTGATCTGCGTAGCCATATCACCCCAAAAATCTATCTTGGAAGCCTTTGCGTTTACAGCCTTGAAGATGCTTCCGAATTCAGCTTCTACTCTCATGTCTCTTCCTCTTTGGTCTTTTCAGAAACGGTGGTAACGACAGGAGCAGGTTCAGCCTGCGTGTGCTCAACGGGCATAAGCCTGCTCTCGATATAAAGGATAAGATCGGTAGGGACGATCTTGGATGCGAGATGAAGCGCCTTCTGCGAGAATCCGTAGACGAGCATCCTGCGGCCTTTGATGGAAGCCCTGAGCGAAGCTTCTGCGAGCTTATCCGCATCTGCTACCACGTACTGCCTGAAGCCGGTGAACTCTGCTGAAGCGCCGCCGGTTGCCTTGCTCTGGAACTCGGTATTGACGGGTCCCGGGCAGACTGTAGTGACGCAGATGCCGTAATCGGCGAGTTCAAAAGCAAGTGCTCTGGAGAAATTGATAACATAGGATTTGCTGGCAGCATAAGCTGCAAATCCGGGCTGGGGCAGGAATCCTGCCGAAGAAGCGATATTGATGATCCTCGGCCCGTTGGCCTTGGAGTAGAACATGTCCTTCTCGATCATGTAGGGGAGGCATATCCTTGTAAGCTTGGACAGGGCTGTGCAGTTGATATCCAGGGTATCCTCGATCGCCTTGGCCGGCTGATCCTCAACGGCACCCTTAATGCCCATTCCGGCACAGTTGACGAGAAGTCCGACCTGCGGCTTCTCGGAAGCGAGCTGCTCTTCCAGTTCAGCGAGATTGTCCGGATCAGAGAGATCACAGATCACAGGCAGTACGCGTTCATCTTCCAATGAATCGATCACTGAATTGAGCTTGTCCGCATTCCTTGCTATAGCCCATATCTCATCAAAAGGAACGCCGCCAAAAATGCCGCGCTCCTTGATGATAAGCTTGAGAAATGATCTGCCTATTCCGGAAGATGCACCGGTAACGATAGCAATGTTCTTCAAGAGCAGACCTCCTTATTTGTTTGGGTCGATAGGCTTAAAGCCCGGTAAAGGTTTTGTGGCAGTAGGAGCCGTTCCGTTATTAAGAATGGAAGAATCTTTGCCTTCAAGCGACATTCCTACAGTGGGTGCATGGGGCGCCTTGCCTTTGACTGAAGGTCTTGTCAGATCGCCGACCCTGGTATCCCTTTCTTCTTTTGCAGGTGTAAAGGTTCTTGCCTTTTCAGCTCTGCCGAAGAATGCGGATCTGTGGGTTGTCTGGTCGGCTATGCTTGCATGCTCAGAAGTCTTAGCCGGCTGTGCTGCGGATGGCTGAGGATTTGCTTCAGGCGCGGATTCAGATTCTGCACTTACAGAAGGTTTGAAGGGGTTGATCCTTCCTGTGCCGGGAGCTGCCCACATCGGAGCTTTTCCTCCTCTGGCATATGGAGCTTCAGGCTTTTGAGCACTTACTGCCTTGCCGAGCTGGTTTGCACCGGAAGCCATCTTCTGATGGTCTTCAGCCGATTTGCGCGGTCTTAATCCCGGTGTGGAATATATCTCTCGTTCTGCTGATCTGTCTAATGGTTTGAATGGTGAATTTGTCGGCTCCACGTCGGCATCACTCCTTGCTGTGTTTTCTTTTGCAGTCGCTGCGGCCGCTGCAGCTGCAGCATGATTTACGGAGAGGGAAGCAGGTCTCTTGATCGGAGGGCGCTGCTGCAGCTCTTCTCTTTTTACTTCTT
>JAFRWH010000309.1 GCA_017438085.1 Bacillota bacterium | reverse complement strand
GTGATCCTTGCAGAACTGGGATGCCAGCTCAACATTCTCCAGCGCCGTCAGATTGCCCACCAGATTGTAAAATTGGAACACGAAACCTATGTCGTGGCGGCGATAGGTGGTCAGCTGCCTGGAGTTGTACTGGCTGACGGGAGCCCCGTCCACTGTGATCCTGCCCTCGCTGCAGGCATCCATGCCTCCGAGTATGTTGAGCACTGTGGTCTTTCCGGCTCCGGAAGGGCCTACGATAACGCAGAATTCGCCCTTTTCAATGACAAAACTGATGTGGTCTACAGCGCGTATCTCCACATCTCCTGCCTTATAGATCTTGCTTACATCTTCGAATTCCACATAGCTCATAAAGCCGTACCGGGGGACGGAACTGCTCCGTCCTCTACATTATATTCTTAAGGTATTCGTAAAAATCGTCGTAGCCGCTGTCTATGAAGTCTCCAAGCAGCGGATGAGCAAAGTTATAGCGGCCTCTGGCTTCCAGGTGTTCCCCCAGCCGGCTCATGCGAAGCAGCAGCTCCGTGCTCATCATATGTCCGGGATCGTTGGATGCCACCACCAGCTGATCCGTATCCGTCAGGAAATAACTGGCCATGACATCGTCCGCCAGATTGTAGACCGGTTTTTCCACATGATCGTTGTCGCTGTTGTAGTCCATGTAAAGGACTCCGGTCTCGAAGAATTTGCGGCTTGCCTTGGGGAGCAGCTCCGCCATCAGGTCCTCCGGGTTCTTCTCGCCCAGTCCGACAAGCTCGAAAAATGCTATGTACTCAGGCCTTCTCAGCTTTCTGGCAGCCTCAAGATCGCTGATCTTAAAGCTGGCATTCAGCTTGGATGCAGTTATCCTTTTATCTGCAAGTTCCAGCTCGGAAAAGGCCATGTAAAAGCCGTCGCTGCACTCCAGCAGGGACTCGCAGAGATAGCTCTCCCCGCCGTCCGCCTCGTGGCGCAGCTGTATGCTGTTCTTCCTGAGCACTGCTCTCTTAGGCAGTTCAACAGTCTTCAGATACTGCGGGCTGGCCAGAGGAGCCGACACAAAAGCGGCGCCCTCCTTATCGTGACCGAAGCTGCGCATAAGATAGTAGTTTATTGCAGCACATTCGTTCCTGATCGGAGAGCAGATCTTGTTCATCAGCCTGGTCCGCTCAAGATCGCTCAGAAGATCTCTGTCCTTCAGGTCCTGATAGAGATCCTCCAGGCTTTTTGGCATGCCATCCTTAAGTACCGAGCTCTCCAGAATCTCATCGTCCGCATTGACGATCTCAGTGCCGCCCGCATGCTTGCCCTTTGTGTCCTCCACAAAGCGCTTTATCATCCAGAGGGCTTCGTTTTCGGTGAGCATCAGCAGCTGTTCGCAGCCAAGGCCTCCGAAAAAGCGGTTCTTGACCTCCGTAAGCGTAGTCTGATCGTCGCCCCAGATCTCGGTCACGGTCTCAAGACCGGTCTCCTCCACCTCGTAGTAGAAGATCTGGTGATATACCGCGATGAAATCCTTAAGAGTGCATTCTTTTTCAATCAGATAAGCATCCAGCTCAGGTCCCTGCACCGCTTCCCAGCAGACATGCATGCCAAGCACACCCATCAGGCGGGTGTCAGTTATCTCAGCGTATTTAATTCTG
>JAFRWH010000308.1 GCA_017438085.1 Bacillota bacterium | reverse complement strand
CAGAACGTCATCTTCAAGGAATTCGGCCTCGAAAACTGAGGTCTTTCCAATAAGCTCGCTGTCTTCCGGGACCGGTTCAAGATCCGGATCCGAATACTCTTCCATAAGACCGCCCTCATAGGGGTATATCCTTATAACAGCGGAATTTTCCCGGTCGTAGATGCTGAGCATCGTGCCGTAGGAGCTTTCGCTTATCTCAACCGCATCCCTCTGGTCGTTGGCTTTGAACACAGTCCAGAAATAGGAAGAAAGCGTCCTGATCTCCATGTTATCCGTCTGGCTCTGCACCGTATTTCTGTAGCTTCCCGCGCCGAAGAACACCAGCAGGAGAAAGCCCGCCATGAAAAGGGCTGCGATAATTATCGTATATATTCCCAGAGGGGATCTGCTTTTCCTGTTCATTGAGACCTCCCTCCTACTCCTTCGGACGGACCAGCACGATCACATCCGGAGGAAGATTCGATGAAAACGCATCGTAATTCACGTAGTAGTCTTTTGTATTTATCTGCAGTCCGTAATGATCTTCCAGGTACTCCAGATTCGGAGGGTAGACGCCTTCCACCACATAGCACTGTCTGGCGGAGCGGACAATTGCGTCTTTGATGGCTTCTGCGCCTTCAAGGCTTATATCTCTCCCTGAATGACCAAAAAGCCCATAGATCAGGGCTGCTGTAAGTATCAATGCCAGTGCAAAGATGATATATTTGGTTTTGCTCTGCTTTTTATCGCTGTACATATCAGTAAACGCGCAAAAACTTCCGCGAACAGGTCTTCATCCGCCTGTTATACCACGGAATTCATCATGCCTATAAGGGGCAGCATCACGGACAGAAGGGAGAGCCCCACAGTCACCATCAGTATTCCCGAAAGAAGAGGATCGACAGTGCCTACCAGCCTGTCCACCAGGCTTCCGCAGTTTTCCTCCAGAAGAGCTGTAAGCCTCTCAAGCACGCTCTCCATGCTGCCGCTGCGCTCTCCAGCAAGAAGCATCCTTCCGTAAACGGGTTCGAACAGCTCCTCGTCGTAGGCTGCCTGGGCTATGCTGTGTCCTTCAGCCATGCGGTCTGCGCACTTGTTCAGCGATTCCTCCAGAGGACCATAGTCTGCCATCGGGATGGACTTTTTCATAGCCTCATCCTGCATCTCGCCGCTGGCGAGGAAGGTGGACAGAGCCGAAGTGAAGCGGAACATGGCCATGGTATTCAGTATCTCTGCGCACACAGGTATCTTCCGGAGCAGTCCTTCGACGCTCTTTCTGCCATTGCCGTTCCAGGCTCTGAGGCCCCAGATAAGCAGCGCAGCCAGAACTATCATTACCGCAAGAGCCACCCAGCAGATCACATAAGCCCAGCGCACATAGCTGTAGGATGAGCTTGCCAGACTGCCTGTCATGCTGCTGTATACCTTGCTGAACACGGGAAGCACCATGAATATCATTGCAGCCAGCACCGCGATTATCAGAGCCATCATAGCTGCAGGATATGCCGCAGCATTTCTCAGCTTTTCAGAAATAGTTTTCTGATCTCTGTAGTAGGCGGCAAGGCGGAACATGGTATCCTCCAGCCGGCCGGAGCTTTCTCCTACCTCTGCCATCTGAAGCGCATAACGGGGGAATATCCCGCTGGCTTCCATAGCCTTTGACAGGCCTTCACCCTGCTCGATGTGGGCCTTCATCAGCTCCAGGCCCTGCTCCAGGGGACCGTTCTTCTCTTTGTTTCCGCTGAGAAGCAGCGACAAAGCCTCCTCCGTGTGGATGCCTGATCTGATCATCATGCCCATGCTTTCGCAGAAGGCGCTTACTCCAAGACTGTCAAGTTGTCTGCTCATATGATTTCACCTCTCGGGGCGCTAATAATAATAAACGTCAGTATAATTTGTTCCGTCGCCTACGAATCTGGCATCCGCGCCTCCGGCGGAGAAGGTCAGATCCATGCGGGTCCACTGCTCTCCCTTAGCCTCGAACTTTACAGTTACCCAGCCGGTCTTTTCAGTGTAGAACATGTTCCAGGCATGGTAAAGTCCGTTGGGTGCCACATAGCCGAAAATCAGCTTAACGGGTATGCCCTGGCTCCTCAGCATGGATGCTGCCAGAACGGCGTAGTCGAAGCAGATGCCCTTGCCTGTGGCCATGGTCTCGTCGGGATCGGGTATATAACCGCTCTTTACGGTATTGACCTTTTCCATGTCGTATTTGACATTTTTGGTGACGAAATCGTAGACTCCGCTGATCATGCCAAGATCGTCCTTTGCCGTGAGCGCTATGTCCCCGGCCTTTTTGATGCAGGCGGATTCCTGCTTGTAATTCACATATACATTCGGTCTGACGAAAGCGGTGAATTCATTTTCAAGCACCGCATTAACAGTTACCGAATATATCTCAACATACTTGTTTTCTCTGGTGTTGCGCATGACCCTCAGCTTATAGCTTCCGTTCCCGAGGGTAAGGGGGAATATGGTGGGTGTGCCATCGTTGGGAAGATCGTAGCTGTACTCGGTCTCTCCAAAGAGCACCTGGAATTTCAGCCTTTTAT
>JAFRWH010000307.1 GCA_017438085.1 Bacillota bacterium | reverse complement strand
CCATCGTTCTGGAGATCTGCGGTCATCACTTTTCCAAAAGGGAGAAGCAGAAGATTGAGGAGACGGTGGCGGATTATTATGCTCTTAAAATGGGTGACACTCAGCTGGATCTGGAGCGGAACACCAGCAAATCCATGGTTCTTCTGATCTGCGGCATTCTGTTCACCATTATACTTTTTCTTATAGGCAACAAGCTTACGACTACTCTTTATGAAGCCCTGGCGCTGTTCTTCTCGTTCTTCCTGTGGGAGTTCCTGGACTGCGCGTGGTTTGAGAGGAACGAGCTTCGTGAGGCTAAGACGGATGCGGCCCAGATGGCCAGCATCAAGGTCATTTTCAAGGAGGTCTTCATCGACCATCCCGTACCCGACGAGGAAAGCATCCTGGACGAGATTTTTGAAGAAGAGGTGTTGGAGCCTTAGCACCGGGATCCCTTGGCACCTGTATCCCTTCTATACTGGGATTTGTTGCCCCCCTGGGATCCGTTGTTTCCGGCAATTCTCTGGCTCCTGGGATCCCTTTTCCCTGGCGATGCTTTGGCTCTTGGGGTTTGTTGCCCCTGGAATCCTTTTTCCCTGGCGATGCTTTGGTTCCTGTGATTTGCTGATCCCTGGGATCCCTTTTCGCCGGTGATGCTTTGGCTCTTGGGATTCACTGATCTCTGGAATTTCTTTTATCCTGTGATTCGCTTGCCCTGTAATTGGCAGGTTATATGCAGTTTGGGAGCCTGCGATGCGGCGAATTCCACCATTCCTTAGGTTATTGGTAAATTGGTGATACAGCTGACGCTGTTTGGAATTCACAAATATCACCGGATACTCAATTTACTCTTAATTGGTGATATATATTTGGGATGCTGATGGTATCTCAGGCGGCTAAATGGGTATTAGAGCCACATAGGAGCATCCTAAGCCCTGTATTGAGGCTGAAATATGTATGAAAAATCTCACCAAAAGTGCTGGTTATACGCTTTTGGTGAGATTTTCACTTTTTGGTTTTCTATTTGTGTATCACCAAAACTTTGGATTTCTTGTTTTGGTGAGATTTCGCTTAAATTTACACTTAATATCAGCCCTGAAAGACTTGTCCCAGCATCTTACAGGCATTTTCAGCACAGGAGGACTGTATACAGAGCTATGGATCCTCCCTTTGGCACAACTTTTCCTCTGCTATCTGCAAACGGGGCTATTAGAAACAGCAGCTCAGACCAGGTTATCAAAGGCAGCACTGCAAATCTGGCTATTAGAGGCGACACTGCGAAACAATCTATCAGAAGTGGAACCATAGACCAGGACATCAAAGGCAGCACTGCAAATCTGGCTATTAGAGGAAACACTGCGAAACGATCTATCTAAAGCGGCGCTGTGGGGAGACTGAATGTCTCCGAGATCCGCATTTCAATAGAAAGGGGCATCTCCGAAGGCCATGCTTTAAAAAGAGGGGTTATCGCTTAATCCGCTGTTCTTTAAGAAGCCTCCTGATTTTACTGCTTGTTAGCTACTTATCGCTGCTCCAGAATCTGGGGGTGAAGAGCAGGAATATTGTAAAGAGCTCAAGGCGTCCCGCTATCATCAGCACAGACAGCAGAATCTTTGAAAAGTCCGAGAAGAAGGCAAAGTTCTGTGTTGCGCCTACTGCGTCAAAGCCCGGTCCTATATTGCTTACGCAGGCTATGACTGAGCTGACTGCAGTCATGAAGCTTACATCTTCGAAACTGATTATGAAGATGCTTATGCCAAGAGTCAGCATGTAGAGGGTGATGAACGCCATGACCGCGCTGATAGTGCTTTCGGGTATGGGCTTCTTGCCGATGCGGACAGGCATCACCGCCTTGGGGTGCAGCCTCTGGGCGAAGGCTCTTTTTACAGCCTTCAGGCCTATCATGACTCGGATCACTTTCATGCCGCCACCGGTGGATCCTGCGCAGCCACCCATAAGCATCAGAAGGAGCAGCAGCATCTTGACGCTCAGCGGCCACAGATCAGAATCCGCTGTGCCGTAGCCTGTAGTTGTGATGATGGAGCTGACTTCGAAAAAGCTGAGGCGGAAGGCCTCCTCCACGCTGGAGGTGAAGTGCTTTGCCAGAAGCATTACGGTAATAAAGATCGTGGAAACGCCTATGGTCCCTACGTAAAAGCGCAGCTCGGAGTCCTTGAGCATAGCCTTAAGGCCGGTCTTCCCTCCGGTGACTGCGGTATAGTGCAGAGAAAAATTGATGCCTGCAAGCATCATGAAGACGCCTATAACATATTCGGCATAGGGGCTGTGGAAGGCGCCGACGCTGTCCGCGTAGTTGGAGAATCCGCCGGTTCCCACGGTTCCGAAGGTATGGACCAGTGAATCGTATATGTTCATGCCGCCCAGACAGAGCAGCAGAACTTCGAGTATGGTCATGCCGGAATAGGTGATGTAGAGCCTTCTTGCGGAATCGTTGATAGTAAAGGATATCTTGTCCATGGTCGGACCTGTGGTCTCGGCTCTCATGATGCGCTGGCCTCCGATGCCCAGCACCGGCAGCAGGGCTATGGTCAGCACCAGTATGCCCATGCCTCCCAGCCAGTGGGTGAAGGAACGCCAGAAGAGCATGCCCTTTGAAAGGGCTTCGATATCCGTAAGTATGGTTGATCCGGTAGTGGTAAAGCCGGAGGCCATCTCAAAGTAAGCGTCCACGATGCTGGGGATCTCCCCTGCGATAACGAAGGGCAGGGCTCCAAGCAGGGACATTAAAAGCCAGGAAACGCCTACTATAAAGAAGCCTTCCCTGATGCGAATCTCGTTGGAATTGATTTTGGGGATGAGTTTTTCCCCAAGTATGCCGACAGCCATCATAGGGATGGCGCACCAGGCAAAGGCCTTCGCTGCTGCTGTCTCCTTGTACAGCAGGGATACCATAAGAGGTATCAGCATGGTGCCGCCGATGAGAGCTGTTACTACGAATAAAACCTTAAGTATCGGTTTTCTGTTCAGTGCCATATTGCTACCTCTTCAGCAGACCTTCAAAGGCTGCTGCGCTGGAGAGCATGGCAAGGATAATGACTCTGTCGCCTGCCTGTATGCGCGTGTCGCCTCTCGGGGTGATGATCTCGCCCTTGCGGTGTACAGCTGCGATCAGCACGCCCTGGGGAATGTCCAGCTCCGCCAGCGTCCGCTCTGTAAGAGGCATGCCTTTCTCCGCGGATATCTCCAGGAATTCTGCCTGGCCGTTGATCACCTGGCTGAAGAGCACTATATTGTCCTTCTCCACGTAGCGCAGTATGGATGCAGCGCACATGTCCATGGGGTTGATTATCATATCCACGCCCAGCGTTTCCGTTAGGGGAGTATAGCTGGTGCGGCTGATCTTGGTGACGACTTCGTCCACTCCGTGCTGCTTTGCTATAAGGGAGAGCAGCAGGTTCTCTTCATCGAAGCCCGTGAGCGCAATGAAGGCATCCATGCCGTTCAGGTTTTCCTCCCTCAGCAGATTGGTATCCGTGGCGTCGCCGTTGAGCACCAGAGTGTTCTCCAGCTGCTGGGACAGGTATTCGCAGCGCTCCCTGTCGTTTTCTATGATCTTGATGCTGGCGCCGAAATCTTCCAGCATGCGAGCCAGATAGAAACCGGTCTTTCCGCCGCCGGCTATCATGACTTTTTTTATTGTCGTAGTGTTATCGGCCATGCGTATCCTGATGCCGAGCTGATTGATCTTGCGTTCAGCGCCTATAAGATACAGGGTGTCGCCCTCTGCCAGCATGGTGCTGCCGTTGGGGATGATGACCTTGCCGTTTCTTGAAACTGCGGCGATCAGCACCTCCGGGAGCTTGGGCCCGACTTCTTTAAGGGTCTTGCCCACAAGGCCCGGGACCTTTTCGATCTCGCATTCAAGAATGGCTACCTGGCCGGATACGTGGCGCCCTCCGCTGAGCCTGTATTTCTGGGTCAGATAGCGGAATATTTCCTCTGCGCAGATCTGGTCCGGGTTGATGGCGTAGTCGATCTGCATATTGTTCTTTATAAAGTCCATCTGCTCCATATGCTTAGGAGCCCTGACTCTTGCAATGGTCTGTGGGCAGCCAAGCTCCTTGGCAAATTTGCAGACTATCATGTTTACCTCGTCGCTTTCCGTGGCAGCCACGAGATAATCGTATTTATCTATTCCTATCGCTTTCAGAATATCGATGTCCAGCGCGTCGTCCTGAACGGTGAAGACATCATAGCGGTCGCTGATCCTCTGTATCAGCTCCGGGTCCTTATCTATGACAGTGACTTCGTTTTTCCCGCCCAGCATGGCGTTGACGATTGCGGTGCCGAACTTTCCGGCACCCACCAGCGCGATCTTCATAAAGATACCTCCTGATTGAATAAATCATTATATCACATAAAGATAGGGCTTGAAAGCTTGAATTCACAAAGAAAATATAGCATAATATATTGTTACTGAAAGATGCCTTTCGGGATTTTGAATTGTCTCTGAAGGCTTAGCTGCAAACAAGGAGAAAAAACATGCGTAAACCCATCGTGGCTGTTGTAGGCCGCCCTAATGTGGGAAAATCCAGCTTTTTCAATAAAATAATAGGCCGGAATGTGGCCATAGTAGAGGACACGCCGGGTGTGACCCGTGACAGGATCATGGCGGAGGCCGAGTGGTCGGGCAAATACTTCTTCCTGATCGATACCGGCGGAATAGAGCCGGACTCCGAAGAGGTGATACCTGCCCAGATGAGAGCTCAGGCAGAGATAGCAATGGATATGGCGGATGTCACCCTCTTTATGGTGGACGGAAAGGACGGCCTGACCAGCGCGGACATCGACGTGGCTGATCTGCTGCGCTCCCGGGGCAAGGATGTCATCCTTGTGGTCAATAAGATGGATAATCCAAGGATCAAGGACAATCTCTACGATTTCTATGAGCTTGGTCTTGGCGAGCCCTATGCCATTTCATCCATCAATCAGCTGGGGATGGGCGATCTTCTGGACGTGATAGTGTCTCACTTCCCCAAGGATCTTGAAGCCGAGGACGATGAAGACAGCATCAAGATAGCCATAATAGGCAAGCCTAATGTGGGCAAGTCTTCTATAGTCAACGCTTTCGTGGGCGAGGACAGAGTGATCGTCAGCGATATCGCAGGCACCACCCGCGACTCCATCGATACTCCCTTTGAGTTCGAAGGTGACAAGTATGTCCTGATAGATACCGCAGGCATACGCCGCAGAAGCAAGGTTACTGACGATATAGAAAAGTACAGCGTCATCAGGGCGATAGCTGCCATAGAGCGCTGCGATGTGGCGCTGATGGTGATAGATGCCGCCGAAGGCCTGTCCGAGCAGGACAAGAAGATAGTCGGCATGGCTCACGAGGCCGGCAAGGGCATAATCATCGTGGTCAACAAGTGGGATCTGGTGGTGAAGGAGACCAACACCATGCGCGATATGGAGCGGAAGATCAAGGGCGAGCTGCAGTTCATGAGCTATGCGCCTGTGATGTTCACCTCCGCCGTAAAGGGACAGAGACTGCTTCCCGTTATCCGCACGGCGAAGGCTGTGGCTGAAAACCGCGCCATGAGGATAGGTACCGGCCAGCTGAACGCTCTGATCCAGGACGCCATGCTGATGAACAATCCGCCGTCGGACAAGGGCAAGAGGCTGAAGATATATTTTGCCTCTCAGATAGGCGTAAAGCCTCCTCTGATCTCCTTCTCCATCAACGACAGGAAGATAATGCATTTTTCCTACGCGCGCTACCTGGAGAACAAGATCCGGGAAGCCTACGGCTTTGAAGGCACATCCATAAAGTTCGTCTTCAGAGAGAAGAGCGACAAGGAGGATATATGATCAGACTGATTCTCAGCGCTGCCATTGCCTATCTCCTGGGAGATATTTCTCCTGCCATACTCATAAGCAAGGCTCTGGGCGGCGATATACGCGAAAAGGGCAGCGGCAACGCAGGCTCTACTAATATGCTCAGAAATTACGGCAAGAAGGCTGCAGTGGCTACTCTTGCCATAGATGTACTGAAGGGATTTGTTGCAGTCAAGCTGGGCTTTCTTCTTGCAGGAGCCACAGGGGCTTATCTTGCAGCCGTATTCGTAATGATAGGACACATCTGGCCCGCATTCTTCGGCTTCAAAGGCGGTAAAGGTGTGGCTGCGGCTCTCGGCACGCTGCTTGCGGTGGACTGGAAGCTGGCACTGGTGATGCTTGTTTTTGCGCTTGCGATAATGGCGGTCTCCAGAATGGTCAGCCTCGGCTCAGTGCTCGGCGCGGCGGCTCTTCCGGTGCTCTGCATCTTCATGCACAGAGGCTTTACACTCTATGCCCTTGTGATGGCAGCCATAGTCATTTTCAAGCACAGAAGCAATATAAAGCGCATAATGGACGGCACCGAGTCCAAGCTGGACTTCAGTAAGTATAAGTAAGCAGGGGCCTCGCAAGCGGGAGCGTGTCCGATGGGGCGCTGTGAGCCTGCAGCAGAAAGAATATAAAAAATGCCTGAAAACAGTATTTTAAGCAATTTAATAGAGGCTCAGACGGCTGAGGAACGGCCTGTTTCAAGAACCGTGGCCGTCATTGGCGCAGGAAGCTGGGGCACAGCCGTCGCTAAGCTGCTCGTGGAGAATGGTCACGACGTTGCGATATGGGACCGCAATATGGACCGCCTGGTGGAGATGGCGGAAAAGCACGAAAACAGCAAGTATCTGCCCGGCGTCGTGCTCCCGGACTTTTCCTACTGTCCGGACCTTTCCATGGCGCTCGAGGGCGCCGATGCAGCGGTCTTCGGAATACCTGCGCAGCATTTCAGAACAGTGCTTAAGGATGCGGCGCCGTATCTGAACCCCGGGATCATACTCATAAACCTGGCTAAAGGCATAGAAAGAACGAGCCTTAAGACCATGTCCGAGGTGGCAGCTGAGATCGCGCCCCATGTGCCTTACGTGGCGCTTTCCGGGCCCTCCCACGCGGAGGAAATAGCCAGAAGGCTGCCTGCTTCAGTCACGGCTTCATCCGACGACCCCGAAGCCGCAAAGGAAGTCCAGGACATATTTATGAACGAGCTTTTCAGGGTCTACACCAATCCGGACCTTACAGGAATAGAGCTGGGCGGCGCCCTTAAGAACATCATCGCCCTGGGCGCGGGAATATCCGACGGCCTGGGCTATGGCGACAGCGCAAAAGCTGCCATGATCACCAGAGGCCTGACCGAGATATCCAGGCTTGGAATAAGCCTCGGGGCGGATCCTGCAAGCTTTTCAGGCCTGTCCGGCATGGGGGACCTTATAGTCACCTGCTGCAGCCAGCATTCGAGAAACAGACGCTGCGGCCTGCTGATAGGGCAGGGCATGAAGCCCGAAGAAGCTGTAAAGGCAGTAGGTATGGTAGTCGAGGGCTTCTATACCGCTGACGCAGCCTGGGAGCTGGCAAAAAAGCAGGGCGTGGAGATGCCCATAACAGAGGCTATCTGCCGGCTGATACACGGCGAACTCAGCGCTGAAGAAGCCGTCAGAAGTCTTATGACAAGAAGCAGAAAATCGGAGAGCATCAACGGCTGATAACAGCCGGAGCGGAGAAGATAAATGGCTAAAAGCTATCACATAATTACATTCGGCTGCCAGATGAACGAGAGGGACTCGGAGACCCTGGCAGGCATGCTGGAGGCTCAGGGCTATGTTTTCGAGGAGGAGCCGAAAAAGGCTGACGTTGTGCTGCTTAACACCTGCAGCGTGCGGGAGAACGCAGACAAGCGCTTCTTCGGCGTGCTGGGACAGCTCAAAAATCCTCACGAAAAGAACCCGGAGATGATAGTAGGCGTCTGCGGCTGCATGATGCAGCAGCAGCGCATAATCGACATGCTCAAGTCCAAGTACCCCTGGGTGGACCTGGTCTTCGGCACCTATAACATAGGCGAGTTCCCCAAGCTCTTTGCCAACATCTCCAGAGAAAAGAAGATGCTGGTGGATGTCTGGGACAGCGGAAAGCCCATGGAGGAAGGTCTGCCCCAGAGCCGTGCCTATAAATTCAAATCATATGTGAACATCATGGAGGGCTGCAACAATTTCTGCAGCTACTGCATAGTGCCTTATACCAGAGGCAGAGAGCGCAGCAGAAAGCCGGAGGACATACTGGCCGAGATCAGAGCTCTTGCCGAT
>JAFRWH010000306.1 GCA_017438085.1 Bacillota bacterium | reverse complement strand
GATGAGTTAGCCGAACTTGTTGAGAGCCTGAGACTGGATAAGAGCGATGCACCTAAAGAAGAACCAGCGGCAGAAAAGGTTCCTGTGAAGTGTCCGCACTGCGGAGCCATCACTACGCCGGATGCCAATGGATGCTGCGAATACTGCGGTTTGCCGGTAGCGCCAAATCAATAGAGTTAATGATCAGACCCGCCATAATGGCGGGTCCTGTTTCAGATATATTCGATTGCAACATTAGAATCATCAGTAAGATACAGCAGGGCGGTGTAGCGGATCTCGAATTCCACTATGTCGCCTGCTTTTATTTCTCTCGTGCAGTCCTGAATATCTATGATCGTGTGGTCAGAAGAAGCTCCTATCACTTCTATTCCCGGCTCGGTGGGGATCAGTTCTTCGGGAAATGCATAATCAAGTCTTCCTACGCCCAGTAGGGCACGTTTCCGGATGCCGCGGTCTGTGTATACCTGTTTATGCCCGAAAGCATCTGTGCATAGCTCACCGATGGGATGGGTAGGCTTGCTGTGGACTTCCAGAACTTCAGCCTTAAGATGCCATACGTCTCTTACGAGGAATGGAGTAGGACAATCATACAGATCCTCGAGGTCTCGCCCGATCAGCATGACTTCCCCAAGGCGCATCTGATTGATCCTGTCAGGCATAGTTCTGTCCAGGACTCTGGGGAAGGCAGTGGTATCAGCTCCTGAAAGGACTTCAAGTCTGCGCCCCAGAACAGACTCCACATGTTCGGCCTTATCCACGAATTCCTGCATCTTGTCCCTGGTGGCGGCCACGGAGCCATAGCAGCCGACGTTCATACCGAGTCCCAGAAGATGCAGATTGTCCGAGGATTCAACGAAACGCACGGCTTCCATCAACTCTTTCTCTTCCCAGAAGCCCTCTCTCAGGTCTCCGACTTCCACCATGAGTATGACTTGATGCACCTTTCCCTGATTATGGGCCTCTTTATCCAAGGCCCTCAGCACATCCATGTCGCTTTCAAGGGATACATGGCAGTACTTCACTACTTCCGGGAGCTCAGATATCATAGGGATCCTTATGAGTAGAAAAGGAACAGTAACACCTGCTTCTCGCATAGCAATGAATTGCTCCATCCTGGATGTGGCGATCCATTTGCAGCCCGCTTCTTCGAATACTTTTGCAACTTTCGGGAGCCCATTACAGCCCTTGACAACTCCAGCCACATCGATGCCTGCTCCAGAAGCCCTTTTAATTACTTCCGCAGTATTTCGTCTCAGTTCAACAAGATTGCATGTAACTCTGGGATAATGGTCACTTCGCTTATCATTTCCTATGATCTTCATGGGAGCCTCCTTCCGCTGTTGTAATCATTATATTTGTTTTTTGAAATCAAATCAATATTTGAAGTTCTTACAAAAAATGTTATAATCATAAATAGGAGGTGACTGTTATGCAGCATGAAATAAAAAACAGACATGCACTCCTTGACGAAAAGGGGCAGCTTACTGAACCAGGATATGCCACAAGTCTCATCCTGGACTATGACAGGAATGCCATCAAAGCCAATAAGATGAGGATCAAAGAGTGGGATTACTATCTTGTGACCTGTGATGATTTCGCAGTTGCTCTCACCATAGACGATAATTCCTACATGGGTCTGGACAGCATAAGCCTGCTGGATTTCAGGACAGGCATGCAGATAACAACATCCCCTATGGGGGTTCT
>JAFRWH010000305.1 GCA_017438085.1 Bacillota bacterium | reverse complement strand
ATTATGATATTGGACTTCTGTATCTCCACATCGTCCTTCGTCTGATCTGCAGGAAGATTTCTGTTCTTTTCCATCTCCCTGATGCGTTTGTAGTGATTGTATACAGCCACTGCGAGTATCTTTTTTGCACTGTCCTGCTCAATTACAAAATCCGAAAGAGCCTCCACAATCTCCTTGGGAGTGGGAAGCTTTTCGTCAGCTATGGATTTGTTTTCTTCGGCAGCGATGCTGTCTTCTCTTGTGAATATGGCTACAGCATCCTCTATGCAGTTTCTGCATATGTATACGTCGGGTCCTGCCACCATGCGGCCCACCTGAGTTACAGGCCTTCCGCAGAAAGAACAGACTACATTTTTATCTTTATCGTAATTTGCCATTTCAGTCCTTATTATTCTTTATTTTCTGTCAACTATCTTGTCCACCAGGCCGTACGCAAGAGCCTCCTGCGCATCCAGATAGTTGTCACGGTCGGTGTCCTTAGCCACCTGTTCGTAGGGCTTGCCTGTGTTTTCCGCCAGGATGCGGTTCATCTTCTCGCGGATCTTAAGTATGTGCTCGGCGTGGATGCGTATGTCCTCTGCCTGGCCCTGAGTCCCGCCAAGAGGCTGATGGATCATGACCTCCGCATTGGGATGTATATAGCGCTTGCCCTTCTTTCCTGCGGAGAGAAGGAAGGCTGCCATGGAAGCTGCCATGCCAACGCATATGGTGCATACATCGGGCTTGATGTAGTTCATGGTATCGTATATAGCCATGCCGGAGCTTATAACGCCGCCCGGGCTGTTTATATATATATTGATGTCCTTGTCCGGATCCTCTGCTTCCAGGAAGAGCAGCTGCGCCACTATCAGGCTGGCGCTGGCATCATCGATCTCCCCGTCCAGCATTATGATCCTGTCCTTGAGGAGCCTGGAATATATATCGTAGGAACGCTCTCCTCTGGAGCTCTGCTCCACTACTATAGGTACGAGATTGCTCATTTGATTTCTCCTATTAAAAAGCTGGCGGGGCAAATGAATGTCCCGCCGCAATCAGATTTTTAATATAGATTATTCCACTGCAGCTTCAGTCTGCTCCTTGGGCTTGTCCTCCACGTCGGTCAGAACTGCCTTGCTGTAGATATAATCGATGGCCTTGCGCATTGCAATGTCTTCCTTGAGGTACTTCTCGTTGGCTGCGCCGAATACGCTCTTCAGCTGTTCGACCTCCATGGAGTACATCTTGGCCATGTCTTCGTATTCCTTCTGAAGATCTTCTTCAGTTGCTGCAATGCCTTCCTTGGCTGCGATAGCCTTTACTACCAGTCTGCTGGCAACGCGCTTCTTGGCATCATCCAGGAAGCCGTTCTTCAGCTGAGCCTGAGTCTGGCCGGTGTACTTGCAGTACAGATCGAGGGAAAGTCCCTGCTGCTGCATATTCTGGGAGAACTCGTTAAGCATGTTATCTGCCTCGTCGTTGATCATAACTGCGGGAACGTCAACGGGATTAGCAGCATATACCTTGTCCATTACAGCATTCTTGCCGTCATATTCGGCAGCAGCTGCTGCGGATTCTTCCAGAGTCTTCTTTATATTTGCCTTGTACTCTTCGAGAGTGTCGAATTCGCTTACGTCCAGAGCGAAATCATCGTTGATCTCGGGGAGCTCTTCAGCCTTTACTTCCTTAACGGTGCAGTGGAATACTGCTTCCTTGCCTGCAAGGTTCTCTGCGTGATAGGTCTCGGGGAAGGTAACGACTACATCCTTCTTCTCACCTGCGCTTACGCCTACCAGCTGATCCTCAAAGCCGGGGATGAACTGGCCGGAGCCAAGCTCCAGGGTCTGGTCTTCTGCGGTGCCGCCTTCGAACTGCTCTTCGCCAACGAAACCTGCATAGTCGAGAACAACGGTGTTGCCCATCTCGGCGGGCTTATCAACGGTAACCAGTCTTGCTGCCTTCTTCTGAGCAGCCTTCAGCTCCATCTCCACATCCTTGTCAGTGATGACGCGGATCTTTCTCTCAGCTTCTACACCGATGTAGTCCTTGGGCTCAACTTCGGGAGCTACAGGAACCTTGATCTCAACGCTGAAGCCCTTGCCCTTTTCCAGCTTCTCTTCTGCGAACTGGATGTCAGGTCTGTCGATGGGCTCGATGTTGAGCTCGTCAAGAGTGCTGGTGTAATTGTCGTTGAGAAGGGAATCAACAGCGTCTTCGAAGAAGATGCCTTCGCCGTATCTCTTTTCTATGATGCTGCGGGGAGCCTTGCCCTTGCGGAAACCATCAACGTTGATGCGGCCTCTCATTTCCTTATAGGCCTTATCAGTTGCAGCGTCGAACTCCTCTGCAGTGAATTCCATTGTGAATGTAACTATGTTATTTTCCTTGCTGACAAAAGCAGACTTCATATAAAAATGCCCTCCTAGTTATTTTTTCAAGCAATTGTTAATAATATCATAAACTTTTCCGACTATCAAGAGCGAAGTAGCTCAAGACCCCGGGCAAATTTGGACTTGTTTTCGGGCTCCAGTCCGAAGGCCTGCGCGATGCGCTCTCCGAGATCTCTGACCGCTTCAGTGCTGCCGTTGTAAAGTTCAAGCTCAAGCTCACAGATCCTGCGCTCTCCGTTGTCGGTGATGATCTTTCCTGTGTCTATGGCCAGCTCTATGAGGCTGCCGCTGTAGAATATTCGGATCCTGCGGCGCAGAAAACGTGTCTCAAGAAGATTTCTGAGCTGCTTGTCTCCTATGATGCGCACCAGATCCAGACCGGTCTCGCTTTCTCTGAACATGTCTGCAGGAGGCTGAATAAAGAACTCCTCGCCGCTGATAGGGATGTTGACCTCTTCCCTTTCGTGAAGTCCCAGTTCAGACTTTCCGCCCCACTTGAGCGTGGCAAAAGAGCGTTCGCCTTCAGCGCGGACTCTGACCGTTACATTATGGGCTGCAAGATCCATGTCATCAGTGTCAAAATACACTGCCTTCATGACGATTTTTTCAGCAGAGCCTGTATCGGCCATTTCCGACATGCTCAGTTCGTCCCAGATCGTTCCCGCCATTTCCTCGGTGGGAATGCTGTATTTCATTTCGATTTCCATAAATTTCTCCATGTAAAAAGTACGCCATATATTACTACCTTGGCGTACTTTTTGCAAGATAATAATTTTTATCGCTGGCAGCTGACCGGATGAGCGCTTCAGCCGGTGATCTCAACAGGCGAGAAATATGTGGGAATGAATATATCCGGATCGAATCCGCCCCTGAACATGGGTTCTCCTATGGTAGTGTGTCTGAAGCCTGCAAACAGCGCTGCGGGAAGCCATGCGTAAAGCTGCGCCAGGAAGGCAAAGCCCTCAGGCGGTTCAGGTGCCATAAGGAAGTGCACTGTGCGGCCGGAGCTTTTTGCAGCTTCAGCTGCTGCATCAAGTTCCGCAGAATCGCGGCCTTCTGCCGATATTATTATTGTTGTGATCTTTTCCGGATCCTTTCTGTAGCGACACAGGAAAGCAAGGCCGGGTCCGTCAAGGCTTTCGCAGGGGTCGCCGGAAAGCTCTGCAACCTTTGCCTGAATGAAGTCTGCGCAGCTTTCCAGGAAAGGATCCGAAGCTATCTCTATGAATTCCGTATCAATGCTCTTCAGCGCGCAGCGGAAAGCATCGTCGTCAAAGCCGGCAAATTCTTTATCTACAGCCTGTCTGTATTCATCTACCGCAGTTCCGAGCTCCTTGAGGCGCGCTCCCCCATCCCTTTCATCAGCCATGGCGGCAGCCAGCATGGTGCAGCTGAGCACGTTGCTGAAATAGGTCCGAAGGCCTGCATTATTGTCGCCCAGAGGGTTGTTGGTAAGGTAAACGATGTCCGCTTCTTTAGCAAGAGGAGCCTCCGGCTTTACGGTCACAGCCATTGTAAGCACTCCGTGGCGCCTGCACTGCTGCATGGCTTCAAGCGTCCTGAGGCTGGTACCGGAATAGCTTATGAATACGGCCAGGCAGTTCTTCCCCGCCTTGCTGAAATCGTAGTGACGGCTGAGCTCTATGCCCTCCACTGCTTCAAAGCGGACGGAAAGGAGATAATGCTCAAAGCCCGCCCTTGCGGCCTTCGCCGCCACATAAGAGTCTCCGCATCCGCAGAAGATTATGTGGTCGCAGCTTCTGAATATGCTGTCTGACGAAATGGATCTCAGAGCTTCTTCAGAACGCCGGAACTGCTCCATGCAGAGCTCGTCCAAAGATACGCACTGGGCGCGGAAGCTGTCATGAAAATAGAATTTATTATAGTAGGCAATACTGTCCAGTCTTTCGTACATGATCCTGACCTCCGCTCCTAAACTGCAAGGGCTGCAGCTGCGTCGACGGCATTTATCTCATCAAGAGAACCTATGCTGCATATGAAAAGCCTGTCCAGATTAGCTGCGGCTTTGTTTATGCCCTGCTGCTGACCATCCGGCTTGTATACGGACTTTACATCAGATCCGTCTCTTAACCTGAATGCCGTCAGTTCTTCCTTTGAAGCATCGCTGAATACCAGAACGGTGCGGCCCTGAGCCAGAACACCGTAAAGAGTGTCCTTCGTCCGGTTGAATGAAGGGTCTGATTTCAGCACGATGAATATCTCGCCCCACTTTTTCGGGCTGCGGTACATCATGCCTATGTGCGCGAATTCCTCGCTGTTGGTGACGCAGCAAAATGATCCTCTGCTTCTGATGATCTCCTGCCGGAGCCTTGATGCAATCTCGGCGGCGGCGCCATCGGCCACGATCTCGAAGCGGTCTATGTCTTTTGCCGCTTCTGCATAGTTCTTCAGATTATCCATAAAAACTCCCTGTTAAAGAAAAGAGCCCCTTTCGAGGCTCTTTTGCATCTTAAAACTCCATTGCTTTCTCGATATAAGATCTGAGTTCAGCAACAGGCACTCTTACCTGTTCCATGCTGTCGCGGTCGCGTACCGT
>JAFRWH010000304.1 GCA_017438085.1 Bacillota bacterium | reverse complement strand
CATGGAGATATAGCCCGGTCTGGCTTCCGCTGCCCTCGCTCCTCTGATAGGCGATTATGGGCTGATCCTTACCCCCCACCTCTGCCCAGTTGGTGAGTTTGCCTGCATAGATGTCGTGAAGCTGCTTAACTGTCAGGCTGTCCACGGGATTATCCTTGTTGGTAAAGAATACAAATGCCTCGTTTGCAAAATTTACAGTCTCAAATTCCACGTTTTTCTGTTTGGCATATTTCACCTGGTCCTCAGAAGGCTTGAGACAGAATATCAGGTCCACCTCACCGTCCGCCAGCTTTGGATATGCGTAATCCGTGGTGCTGCAGTATATGTACTGCCTGGCTTCTTCTACAGGCTTATCAAGCATCAGCGCCGCCATATGTTCGTAATAAGGAAGAAATGCTGTTGCGCCGTCAATGACCGGCCAGTCCTCCTCTGATATCTGAAGGCTGGCTTTTTCCAGCGTTTTGATTCCTCCGTTGTTATTCTCAGGCGCCGCGCAGGCGCAAAGCCCGGCAAGAAGCAGAAATGCAAGTATTACAGAAACAGATTTTTTCATTTTTCCCCTCTATATTTGCTGAACAAATGTTTACAAACGCATGTTTATATGCTAAAATCATTTTAACATAAATATAGACGTTTTTTGCAGCTGAAAGGATACAAAAATGCAGGAATTAAATAGCAAGGAGATGGCGGTTTATCAATTCCTTCAGAAATATATAGGCGAACGCGGTTATCCCCCTACGGTAAGGGACATCTGCGCAGCTCTGAACATAAAATCCACATCCACCGTCCATAAGATGATCGGCATACTTCAGGACAAGGGCTATATCAAAAAGCCGGATCCCAACAAACGCCGCGCCCTGGAGCTCACGGACAAAAGTTCTATCCAGGCTAAGCCTGCGCCCCTTCCCGAGCGGGAAGGCGTAACGGAAGTTCCCGTGGTAGGCCGCATAGCTGCAGGCACACCCATACTGGCGGAGCAGAACATCGAGGATTCCTTCCCCCTGCCCACCAGATATCTCGGCAAGGGAACGAATTTCATGCTTACAGTTCACGGAGATTCCATGATAGAAGCCGGTATCTTCGACGGGGACTACATTCTGGTGGAAGAACAGAGCAACGCCGAGAATGGAGACATTGTCGTCGCCATGATAGACGGCATAGAGAGCGAAGCCACCGTCAAGACCTTCTACAAGGAAAAAGGCCACATCCGCCTTCAGCCCCAGAATCCCGCGATGGATCCCATCATCGTTCCTGACTGCAGGATCGTCGGTAAAGTTAAAGGCGTATTCAGATATTTCAGCTAAGCAAAAGAAGTAATATAAAACTCCGGTCCCAAAAGACCGGAGTTTTTGTTGCTTTTGCAGGAATGCTTTTCTGCGCTTTAGTCCTTGCCGGAGGGTATCCACCTTGCCACCTGAGCAGCAAAATTGTACATGGGCATGGTCTGAAGCACTATATGTCCCGGACCGCTGACCACAGTATTGAACAGTCCCTCGCCGCCGAAGAGTATATTCTTTGCGCCCTTTACGGGTACTATGTCCATCTTTACGCTTCCGTCCATCATGGCCAGATAACCGGTATCGATTATCATCTCCTGTCCGGACTGAAGATCGTATTCCACAGCAGAGCCATCGATCTCAATAAATGCCAGACCGTTTCCGCTGAGTTTCTGCATTATAAAGCCTTCACCGCCGAACAGCCCTGCACCAAGCTTTTTCTGGAAATGGACGGACAGCTCAACGCCCTTCTCGCAGCAGAGGAATGCGGACTTCTGACAGATCACAGGCTTATCGGGAGTGATCTGAATTGCTCTTACAGAGCCCGGGAAGCTGGAAGCAAAGGCTATCATGCCATTACCGCCTCTTGCGGTATATACATTCTGGAACAGGCTCTCTCCGGAGAACAGTCTGCCGAAGACCTTACCTGCTCCGCCGCCCACGGTGTCCATCTGCATATTGGGGCTCATCCAGCTCATGGAGCCGCTTTCGCTTATCATGCTTTCGCCGGCCTCGAGCTCGACTATGACTGCAGGCATGGGCTCACCGATGATCTGATATTTCATAGGGTATACCTCCTTTATCTTACAATGACTGATTAATGTGAATGATTATATCGTTAATATAATAACACAGTTTCGCGTAAATAAAAGATAAAACCTGTAAGTCTTTGTGGAAACCGCGCATTTATTGTGGTACACTATTGCGACATCAGGAGAATTGCAATGCAGAACAATCAAAAATCAGATAATAAATACCTTACGCTATTCCTGTCCACCTTCAGACTCAGCGCTTTCACCTTCGGGGGAGGCTATGTTATAGTTCCGCTCATGAAGAAACGCTTCGTAGAGGAGCTGGGCTGGATAGACGAACAGGAGATGCTGGATCTGGTGGCCATAGCCCAGTCATCCCCCGGCCCGATAGCCGTAAATGCATCAATACTTGTGGGATACCGTGTGGCCGGCATTTCAGGAGCCCTCATAACGGTCCTTGGAACCGTGCTTCCGCCGCTGATCATCATATCCATAGTTTCCCTGTTCTATCAGGCTTTCAGAGATGATCCCATAGTCAATCTGGTGATGAAAGGCCTGCTCTGCGGCGTAGCAGCAGTGATCTTCGATGTGGTCATCAAGCTTGCCAAGGGCATAATCGCAAAAAAACGCCTGCTGTATCTGCTGATAATGGCAGGCAGCTTCGCAGCCGTGCGCTTTTTCAAAATAAATATAATGCTGGTGATACTGTGCTGCATACTTATAGGCATAGCTGACACCTTCCTGAGGGAACGCAAAGGAAAGGAGGCTGAGAAATGATACTTCTCGAGCTTTTCTGGAGTTTCTTTCAGATAGGACTCTTCAGCATAGGCGGCGGTTACGCAGCCGTGCCTCTGATACAGAATCAGGTGGTTGATGTCCACCCATGGCTTACGATGACCCAGTTTGCGGACATTATGACCATAGCCGAGATGACACCGGGGCCTGTGGCCATAAACGCCGCGACCTTCGTAGGCATCAGGATAGCGGGAATACCGGGGGCTCTGATAGCAACACTCGGCTGCATATTCCCATCCTGCGTCATAGTCATGACTCTTGCATGGATGTACTACAGGTTCAAGGGACTTACAGTGGTCCAGGGCATACTTTCCGCCCTAAGGCCCGCTGTGGTTGCCATGATAGCATCTGCAGGACTGTCCCTTTTCATACTGGCGGTATATGGCCAGAGGAGCCTGCCTCCGGATCTGTTCAGCGCGGATCCCGTAGCCCTGCTGCTTTTCCTTGCTGCCTTCATAGTGCTCAGACAGTGGAAGCCGGGGCCAATTGTCGTCATGGCATCCTGCGGAGCGGCAGCAGTACTGCTCTACAACCTGGTCTGATGACTGCATATGCAAAAAATACGCGGAGACCCATTGACAGGTCTCCGCTTTTTTATTGTTTATATTCCGATGATCAGCCGCTTCTACTTTTCCGCAGCATACTTCCAGAAGGCCCATATCATCAGCATGTAGCAGACCGTCTTGGGCAGCATGAGCATGCCGAGCATGGGGACTATGCTGGCCAGCACAGCCACCGGTATGTAGAAGAGGAAAGAAAGAAGCACCAGCAGCCACAGGCTGCGGAGGCGCGGCAGCTTATCCCGCGTCTTAAAGTACAGCCAGACTATCACCGCGCCGAGCGCCACAAAGGGTATGTTGCGGATGATGCCCCACATTACAGAGCCCTCGTTCTGCAACCAGCGGTTCTGCGGCAGCAGGCACAGCACTATGCGTATGACAGTAAGCAGATATATGGCAGCGCTCAGCCTGCTGCTTTCAGCCTCTCTGAAAACTTTCAGCCAGAGCTTATACATAAGCACGTAAAACACCGTCATGCTGATAGATGTCACCAGCTTGCCTATGCCAAGCCATACCGTAAAGTCAGCATCGACGAAGTAATTCAGGATCCTCGGGACCAGATGGAAGGCATCGCCGCAGCCCAGTATCAGCACAGCAAAGCCCATGATCCTGCCGATATCATCCTTTCTTTTCTTAAGGATGCGCAGGCCTATGATTATGGCAAAAACCAGATAGATTATATCGAATGTGCTTTCTCCGTATTTCATATCGCTTTTCCGCTAGAATGCAGCTATAGCTCCGTCGGCTCTGGATTCGGTGCCGCCCATCAGAACGCCGTCTTCTCTTCGCCAGATTATCTGGCCCCGGCCCATGCCTATGTTGGAGCTGACGATCTCTATCTGGTGCCCCTTAGCCGCAAGCTGCCTTGCGATCTCGGCAGGAACCTCTCTTTCCAGCTGGACTTTTTTGTCTCCCACCCACTGAAAACGCGGAGCATCCAGCGCTTCCTGAGGCGTCATGCCGAAATCTATAGTATTTACCACCACCATCATGTGGCCCTGAGGCTGCATGAAACCGCCCATGACGCCGAAGGGTCCCACCGGCTGGCCATCCTTTGCAAGGAAGCCGGGGATGATGGTGTGGTACGCCCTCTTGCCGCCCTCAAGATAGTTGTCGCTTTCAGGGTCAAGAGAGAAGTTTGCGCCCCTGTTCTGCAGTGTGATGGCAGTCCCGGGGATGCATACGCCTGAACCGAAGCGTCCGTAATTCGACTGTATGCAGGAGACCATGTTGCCCTGTCCGTCGGCCGTGCAGAAATAGACCGTATCGCCGCAGGAAGGATCCCCTGCCTCCGGGAATACCGCCTTGTCGCCTATGAGGGCTCTTCTGATATCTGCATATCTGTCCGAAAGCATGTCCTCCACCTTGGTCTTCATGTATCTCGGGTCAGCCACGAACTTCTTGGTGTCGACAAAGGCCAGCTTTATGCACTCTATCAGCTTGTGATACAGCTCGGCGTTTTCCCTTTCGTTGCCCAGATCGAAGCCCTTAAGCATCTGCAGCGCCATAAGCGCTGTGATCCCGTGGCCGTTAGGAGGCATTTCGTAGACATCGTAACCCTTGTAATTGATCGAAATAGGCTCCACCCATTCGGGCTTATAGCCTGTAAAGTCATCCTCTTCGAAATAGCCGCCGGTCTTTTTTGAAAAGGCCACTGTTTTCTTCATCAATTCGCCGCGGTAGAAGCTTTCGCCTTCAGTCTCCGCGATTTCCATGATGGTTCTGGCATAGTCTGGGTTTTTAAATATCTCGCCGGGAAGAGGTGCCCTTCCCTTTGCGCCGAACAGCTCCATCCATGGGCCGAAAAGTTCCGGATCCTTCTTGTATTCCGCAGAGATGCCATTGTATTCGCCCTGCCACTGGGGATTTACGTTTGTGGCCACAGGAAAACCATCCACGGCGTATTCGGCAGCTCTTGCCCAGAGCTCGGTCAGCCTTTTCGTGCCGAAGCGCCTGTTCATCTCCACCCAGCCGCCTACAGCGCCGGGCACCATAACAGGGAGCCATCCCCGGCCTGGGACTGCGCTGAAACCCTTTTCCTTTACGATATCAGCGTTCAGGGCTTTCGGAGAGAAGCCTGAGGCATTAAGGCCGTAGAGCTTTCCGCCGGTCCATATCAGATAAAAGCCATCGCTGCCCAGTCCGTTGCCGGTGGGTT
>JAFRWH010000303.1 GCA_017438085.1 Bacillota bacterium | reverse complement strand
CCCACCGAGTGACGACCCTCTTGTATTTGCTGTCGGTCTGGGTGCGGTAGCTGTCGATAAGGTCTGCCATTATGTCATCAACGGGGGCGGTATCCTCGTTGATTGGAACGCACTTCCACTTGAACTCTTCGATCGTCTTGTTATCCTGATCGTACTGTATGTCTATCTGCCCTATCTGGCCGGTGCCTGTTCCTGCCTGGACGATGGGGATCCCGTTCACCCACTCGGGCTTTTCCATGAAGGTGTGAGAATGCCCTCCTATTATCATGTTCACACCCCAGTCCGGGTCGAGCATCTGCGCCAGCTTTATGTCGTTTTCAAGACCTATGTGGGTAAGCAGTACCGTCATGTCAGTTCTTATGGTGCGGTAGTTGTCGCATATGATGCCGACCTCTTTTGCTGCGGATTCAAGGTCTATGAAGGTGCCTATGATCTTTTCGTTCCTGGTGGAGGCAAGGACCTCTTCAGTGAGTATTCCGATGAAGAGTATCTTCATTCCGTCCCTTTCAATATTGATGTAGGGGGTGAAGACTCTTGAGTTGTTCATCGTTATGAAAAGGTTGGCGTTTACTATGGGGAACTTGGCGCACTTTTCAAGGAAAAGAAGGTGCGCAAAGCCGTAATCCACCTCGTGGTTTCCGATCGTCGCGACGTCCGGATTCAAGGTGTTCATAAGGTCTATCGTGGAAAGGCCCTTGTACTCGGAATCGATGACGGATCCCCTGAACATATCGCCCGCGTTCGCGTAGATGACGTTCGGCTTTTCCGCTCTGATCTTCCTGACATAGCCGGACAGCCTTGCGAGCCCGCCGGTCTCCTTGCCGTCTACGGTCTTTGGGAGAAAGTCTCCGTGGAGATCGTTCGAGTGAAGGATGGTTAGCTTTTTGATGTTGTCTGACATTTTTATGGTCTCCTTTCGGGAACGCAAAACTGCCCCTCTCAGGGCAGTCTGTAGGTGATGTATGGCTGGCCTTCCACGCGCAGCACAAGTCCGTCCTCGACCAGCTTGTCGAGATGGGACATGCATTCCCCTGCCGCAAACCACATCTGGGCAGGCGGGAAATTGCCGTCCTTGTCGAGGTGTATCTTCCAGCGCATACGGCGCGCTATCTCGTAGGCCGTAAGGCCGGGTGTGTTTCCGACTATTCCGATAATCTCATCCAGGCGGTGCTGGTGATGAAGCATGATGCGGTCTATTCGGGCATAGTAGTCCCCGGGCTTTCTGTGGCCCGGCAGCGCAAGCGCAACATCGAAGCTTTTGGAATACTCCAGGCTGTTCAGGTACTCCTGAAGCGCGTTGGTCTCGGTCGGCCAGAAGGTTATGTTCGGGGTAATATCGAAGAGAACGTGGTCCCCCGTGAACATTATCTTTTTGTCTTCCATGTAGTACATGGCGTTTCCCGGGGTGTGGCCAGGAACAAGGAGCATCTTGAGCTTTCCCGCGCCGGTATCTATTACGTCTCCGTCCTGAAGGCCTACGTATTTGTCGTCATCGAATACGAGGCGCCTTGCGTTGTCAGCCTCGGGCCCCGCCTTGAGCATGGCATCGAAAAGCGCCTGGTCAGCGCCTTCCCTCTTGTCGCGGTCTCCGCGGGTGTAGCCCGCCCTTTTGTAGTGGCGCAGCATCCCCTCGCAGTCCTTTTCGGAAAGGTAGATGTGCTTTTTATCTCCCACGAACCAATGATCGAGACCGGTATGATCCACATGAAGATGAGTGTTTATGATGTTGAGACGGTCCCTGCGCACGCCAAGAGAGGCGAGGGACTTCTTAAGCGAAGCCTCGCATGCTGCCGTATTGAATCCGGTGTCCATCAGGAACTCCTCTTCCGGCCCACGGAAATAGTAGGCGTTGAGAGTACCTAAAGGACTGCCTGCCAGCGGCACTTCTATCCTGTATATGTTGCGGTCAATCTCGTAGATCATGCGTATAACATTTATTCAGCTGCGGTCTGGCTAGCCGTTTTTCTGCTCGAAAAAGCGCTCCATGTACTGGTTGACACACTTTACGAGGCACTCATCAAGGTCGTGGCTTTCGGAGCCGTAATTGATGTGCTCGCCGTTCTTTTCCCAGCTGCAGATGACGGGGAAACCCGCAGAGGTCTCATCACCCATCTCTATAGTGAAGTAGCAGACCTTTTCAAAGGTCTTGTCGAAAAACGCCACAGAGCTGAGGCACAGAGGCGATTCGGGCGGCTTGGGGAACTTGATCCTGATGGCGGCGACGTCACTGCTTATCTGGTCCGGCTCTACGGAGAATTCTCTTGGAACGAAGGTGTTTTCCACGCCGGCACGGCTGCATATCTCGGCTATAATGCTGTAAAGGGCTCCGGGCTGGGTAGCAAGCACTCCAGCGAATTCCTTGGGGTTTCCGTAGAACCACTCCGGGAGCAGCTTGTGCTCGAAACTGTAGAGAACTTCTTTTAGGTCCATTTCGTTATCCTCATTTCACTGAAAAAACTGTTATTTAATTATATCTTAAACCCGGCTCTTTTACAATACAGCTGGTTTTGAAACAAGATTTTCTGTTGGCGATGTGGTAGTGAAAACCACATATTTGTGGTTTTGTTAT
>JAFRWH010000302.1 GCA_017438085.1 Bacillota bacterium | reverse complement strand
GCTTTCATCAGCATGGTACGGATCATAGCTGCTATAGCTCTGATAAGTCTGATAAGGAGATCCGTTAGAGTAGGAAGAGTAGGGGGAAGCAGAGCCATACCTGAGCTGCTGATCATAGGCGGCTTTCTTCTGAGGATCCTTCAGCGTATCGTAGGCCGCGTTAAGCTCCTTGGTCTTTTCCTCAGCAACTTCTCTGGACACATTGCCTGCATCCGGATGGTAGTACTTGACCTTGTTGAGATAAGCTGCGCGGATCTTCGACTGCTCCTCGGTATATTCACTTATTCCTAAAACAGAATAATAGTTCTCCATTGGTTGCTCTCCTGCACTGCCATATTGCTCCATATAGCTGCAGTTTCAGTGAAGCTGTTGTGAAGCCCCTGTAAAATCCCTTTCCGCTCTTAAGGCTAGATCCTTATAACGTCTCCGTTATCTGTCAGAGCTTCAAATACGCCGTTCTTTATTATCAGGGCCTCTCCGAAGAGGTGCTCTGTGCGCTTTAAACTGCCGTTTTCGCTGCGCGTAAGATCTCCGAGTATAAAGGATCCGTCGGGGAGCACGAAAAAGCCTCTGAAGTCTTCAGCGAGCCCCTCGGGCAGATTGAAGCTGTCCCTTCTTGCAATGTCCTTGTAAATGTGCCGTCCCAATAGCCTCTGCTCTGCGTTCAGATTGTAGTGGGGCAGTATGTTTGCCGTAGTTATTCCGAGACCGGGTATCCAGCGCTTGTAGGTCAGGTCTCCCAGTTCGAGCTCATATTCGGGCTCTGCGTAGACCGTATCAGCCATGTTCATGCTTCCCGCGCTGATGCCCATGACCAGGCCTTCGTAGCCCTGCAGCTTTTCCCTGAGTCCGATCTCCTGAAAATATGCATTCTGCGTGGGCACGTGGCCTCCGGCAAGTATTATCCAGTCGGCTTTGTTTATCAGTTCCTCCGCGTGGCTGTCCGACTGACGGTCAAGGATATCGTATTCCACGATATTGATGCCGGCTGCTATGAAACTGTCGAGAAGCCTCAGCCAGTACATCTCCGTAAGCTCCCGCTCGTCTGGCTCCGAACACACGTAGAGGGCATTCACCTCTGAAGGCAGCAGAGCTCTCAGAAAACCGATAAAGCCGTTGTCAGGTATCACTTCGTTCCGCTCATCGTAAAGCGGACTGCTGGTGAGTATATATTTCATGGGGTTTCCTTTCTGCGTCAGATGGGGCTAAAGCGTGTCGGAATCCAGCAGTATTGTAAAAGGCCCGTCATTTAAGAGCTCCACCTTCATATCTGCGCCGAAGATGCCTCTTTGCACTCCGGGCACATACTTTTCCGCCTCGTCACATATGTAATCATACAGCGGCGATGCCATATCGGGCTTTCCGGAATCGATAAAACTGGGTCTGTTGCCTTTTTTGCAGTCTGCATAGAGTGTAAACTGGCTTATGAGAAGCAGTTTCCCGTCTACATCTGCCAGCGACAGATTTGTCTTTCCGTTTTCATCTTCAAAAATGCGCAGTCCGCACATCTTTTTCACCAGTCTGTCTGCGATCTCCTTTGTGTCGCTCTGAGCTATGCCTATCAGCACCATAAAGCCCTGATCTATCCTGCCGGTCACCTGACCATCAATAGTAACACTGGCATGCTGTACTCTCTGGATAACGAATCTCATTTATTCCCTCCGCCTGTATTTGCTGATGCGTTCATTATACTATGAAACCGATATTTATCCAATGCAATTCACCATAGAAAATCAAATGGCATATTGACATATTCTTTATATAACCTTATATTATGTATATACAACCTTGAAAGGAGCATATGTATAATATGATCAGATTTGCTGCGGCAGGCTTCGTTTGCATAGATCACTATGCCCAGTTTGATGGAAGAAGCTACGTTACCGGCAACGGAGTCGATGTATTGTTCAACCTGCTGGATATGAGGGATGACATTGAGCCTTCAGTAGTGGCTGCGGTCTCCGATGACTATTACGGACGCTGGGCTGAAGATGAATTCAAAAAGCGCGGTTTCGATATGAGCAGGCTTGATATCATCCCGGGCGGCGCAACTACAGTATATGAACTGCTGCTTACAGAAGAAGGGGACCGCATACATCATCATATGGAACCCGGGGTTTTCAGTGATTATGTCTTTCCGAAGAGCAGTATTGAATTTCTTAAAGGCTGCGACTGCATGCATACAGACTTTACAGGCAAGCTGACCGATCACCTTCCAGAGATCGCAGCTGCAGGAACTAAGATATTTTTTGACTTTTCCAAAAAAGCTCTGACGCATCCTGATACCAATCGGGTCCTTCCATATATAGAGTGTGGTCTGGCCTCTTTTGAAGATGACATCGAAGCCGGTACCGCTTTCGTGCAGGAGGCTGTAAAGGCCGGGGCAAAGCTGATGATCGCCACGTTCGGTGAGAAGGGCAGCATTGCCTTTGATGGCAGACAGCTATACAGAGGAGGGATCTGCAGAGCAGAAAAGCTTATAAATACCGTGGGCGCCGGAGATTCCTTCTTCGCGGGCTTTATCGATGGCTATCTGGATGGAGATGCAGTGGACCGCTGTCTTGAAAGGGGCGCCGCAAGATCCGCGAAGGTGATACAGACCTG
>JAFRWH010000301.1 GCA_017438085.1 Bacillota bacterium | reverse complement strand
CTCCGTAAGAGCGGCCAGCGCAGAACGCAGAAACTTCCTTAAGCAGAGGGTGAAGGAGATTTCCGAAGGCATTGCTCTTGCATTCAGAGGAACCGCTGAAACTGAATATGTTTACGGTATGCCTCCCATGTACAATGCGCCTGAAATGTGCGACTGCGTTCCCGGCTATGCGGCAGAAGTTGTAGGACAGGAGATGGTACAGGAGCTCTTCGAGTTCGGCGGAACTGAGGACTTCACAGCTGTTGCCGAAAAGGTCCCCAGCGTGTATCTGCACATCGGTTCCGGCGCCATCGCAGGCAAGGATGTGACACATCACAATCCACACATCATATTCGATGAAGCCGTGCTTCCCATAGGCGCAGCGGTTTACGCAAATGTGGCTCAGAGATATCTGGAAGAACACCAGTAGAGCGTCAGCATTAAATCGCAACTGTAATTGATCAATAAGGAGATAGAAAAATGTCCGCTATATATGCACTTACGATAGTACTCTTTATATACGCAGCAGGAGATATGATCTCGCTGCTCACCAAAGCTAAGGTCCCCTCGGGCGTTGCAAGAAGCATCATAATTCTGGCTGGTCTGTGGCTGGGTATATTGCCTCCCGACACCTTTGCCATATCCACGATCGGCGGCTTCGGAATGATGGCGGTCACCCTGATGATCACCATGCTGGGCACCACCATCGACACACCTGAACTTAAGCGCCAGATCAAGACTATCATCGTCTGCCTGTTCAGCCTTGTTATATCTACGATCGTGATAGTGGTTATCGGACCCATCATCATCAATCCTCAGTACGCCTATGTAGGCTCTGCAGTTTATGCGGGCGGCGCAGCAGTTATCCTGATGATGACCTCTGCTCTGAAGCCTCTTGGACTGGTCGAGGTAGTAGGATTCTTCACCATTCTCGGCACTGCTCAGGGCTTCTTCGGCCAGCCTGTCTGCGCTTACTTCCTGAGAAAGTATGCCAAGGACTTCCTTGCAGATCAGAAGAATGTGGACGAGTGGGCTGATGCCGATGCACCTGTTCAGGCTGAAGGTAAAAAGAAGATCTTCCAGCTCCCCGCAAAGCTTGACCGTATCCCTGTAGTACTCCTTAAGGTCGGCCTCCTGTCCTCTGCGGCTGCATTCCTGGCAGGGCTTACCGGCGGAAAGGTACATGCCTTTGTATTATCTCTGATCCTCGGCTGGATAGCTGTGGAGACCGGTTTCCTGCAGAAGGGCACCATGGGCAAGATCGAATCCAGCGGGATCATCACCTTCCTGGCAGCCTGCGTGCTGTTCAGCAATTATGTAGGGATCACTCCCGAGATGTTCCTCGGCTATCTGCTGCCTATCTTCGTGGTCATGATCCTCGGCATGATAGGCACCTTCGTGGGCGGCTTTATCATGAGCAAGGTCCTGAAGATGCCTGTAGGACTGGCTGTGGCGCTTGGCCTTACCTGCACCTTCGGCTTCCCCAACACTATGATACTGACCAACGACGTCTGCGATGCAATGGCCTCAAACGAGAGAGAGCGCAAGGCGCTGTACAACGTGCTGATGCCCAAGATGCTGGTAGCCGGCTTTGTGACCGTTACCATGGCTTCCATGTTCGTAGGAAGCTTCGTACTGGCGACATTCTTTTAAGCAGGTAAACAGGGAAGGGGTCTCGAATCTAAAGTGTATTGACAAGCTATATAGTTTTAGGGCTATATAGCTTGTTTTTTGTTTTAAAACCATCATCAATTATAATAACTATTTCCTTGCGCAACAGGCATTGAACATGTATAATAGTTCTGTTTATTTATCATATTGAAACAGATCGTGAGGATCATATGGAAGAAACAATTGCAATCAGCGATATACTGGTTTCGGCTTTGAGAAACGCCAAAAAGATATTTGTTTTTG
>JAFRWH010000300.1 GCA_017438085.1 Bacillota bacterium | reverse complement strand
CCAGAGAAGAAGTATACGGCGACATTACCTTCGAGACTAAGCGTATCCTGGACAATCTTAAGGTGCTGCTGGAGAAGTACGGCTCCGATATGGACCACATCGTAAGGATAGAGGTCCTGCTGAAGGACTTTTCCGAGAAGGGCGAGATGAATGCGGAATACATGAAGCATTTCAGCCCGGATCACGTTCCCGCAAGGCTCTGCTACGGCGGCGTGGATCTAGCAGGAGAATGCAAGATCGAGATGGCTGTTATAGCCACCATGAAAGGCGATCCGGATCCTTTATACAAATAAATCGCAGAATGAAATACGATAATATAACGATCGGCCGGTTCATTGACCGGCCGAATCGTTTTACAGCCCATGTGGAGGTGGACGGCGTTCCTGAGACGGTCCACGTTAAGAATACGGGAAGGCTCAGGGAGCTGCTGATGCCGGGCGCCGAGGTATGGCTCACGGAGCCCGGAACTCCGGGAAGAAAGACCCGCTGCGATCTTGTGGCGGTGAGAAAGGATTCTTCAGGAGCGGCAAAGGCGGCTGCGAACGATGAAGCCTCCGGCGGCGATAGAGCATCTTCCGGCAGCGGAAAGATCTTCAATATTGACAGTCAGGCGCCGAACAAAGTGGTTCACGAGTGGCTTAAGACTCAGGGCTTTGACCGAATATTGCCTGAGCACATTTACGGAAGCTCCCGCATGGATTTCTATATGGAGCGCGGCAGCAAGCGCTTCCTTATGGAGGTGAAGGGCTGCACCCTGGAGGTGGATGGCGTTGGCTATTTTCCCGATGCTCCCACTGAAAGAGGCGTAAAGCACCTCAGAGAGCTGGCAAGGGCTGCAGAAGAGGGCTATACCGCCATTGCCGCCTTCGTTATCCAGATGGACGGGGTGACAGAGGTCTGTTCCAATACATCGACTCACCCGGAATTTGCCGAAGCTCTGGCAGAAGCCAAGGCCGCAGGCGTCCGCATCCTTGCGCTTCAATGCCATGTGGAACCAGACAGCCTTGAAATAGTTTCAGAAGCTGTAATCGAATAAACAGTCCCGGCTTTATCAGCCGGGTATTTCTTTTGCCTTTATCAAAAAAATACTCTTTTCAGAGTATATGTGTTATTATTATCAAGTAAAAGTATATTTTTGTTCCAGAAAAGAGGTAAATTATGGTTTCTGAATACATGTACAAGATCGGGACTGCTCCGTCCCCGATAAGAGAGTTTTTTGAACTTGGCAGGGCTAAGGCAGCGGAGCTTGGCCCGGAGAACATCTTCAATCTGAGCCTAGGCGCTCCTGCAGTGCCAATGCCTGAAGAATACAGACAGGAGATAATCCGTCTGATGATGGAGGAGGATCAGGTAAAGCTTCACACCTATACCACGACTGCAGGCGATGAGGCCGCAAGAACTGCTATCGCAGAGGATCTGAACAGGCGTTACGGCACTAACTACACAAGGGCAAATCTCTATATGACTGCAGGCGCTGCTCCTGCCATCTGCGCAGTTCTGAATGCCATCAGAAACAGCGAGGATGAAGAGATTGCTCTGCTGGCCCCTTATTTCGCTGCATATAATTCGATGATCAAAGGCGCAAGGATGAAAAAGCTGGAGATCAAGCTGCCCGAGCCGGATTTCAGACTGGATCTTGATGCCATTGAAAAGGCTCTGACTCCGAAGACAGTAGGCCTTATCATCAACTCCCCCAACAATCCTTCCGGCATCATCTATCCTGCTGAGGATCTGCAGAAACTAGGAGAGATACTCACCAGAAAGTCCGAGGAATTCGGTCACATCATCTACCTGATCTCCGATGAACCCTACAGAGAAATACTTCTTGACGATGTGGAAGTGCCCTTTACCGCAAACTTCTACAAAAACACCATCATATGCTATTCCTACAGCAAATCTCTTTCCATAGCAGGCGAAAGAGTTGGCTACGCTCTGATTCCTTCTGAGAACGAAGACTTCGCAAAGCTTTATCCCGCAGTTGCAGGCGCTGCAGGCGCTTTGGGCGTCAGCAATGCTCCGTCGCTCTTCCAGAAGGCTCTTGTAAAGTGCGCGCATCTGCATTCTGATAATGAGCTGTACAAGAAGAACAGGGATCTGCTCTACAAAGAACTCACTGGTATGGGATATGTCTGCACCCGTCCACAGGGCACCTTCTACATGATGGTCAAAGCTCTTGAGGCGGATGATAAGGAATTCTGCAGAAGAGCTGCCGAAATGGGCCTGATTTTCGTTCCCTGCAGCGGCTTCGGATGGCCCGGCTATGTGAGGGTGGCACTCTGCGTTCCCGAAGATGTGGCTTCCAGATCCATTCCCGTATTCAAAAAGCTGTGGGACAGCTATCAGTAAAAAATCCAAGGTGAAGGATCATGCGCATCGTAGAAAGAAAATATCCGTGGCTGTTCAGCCCGCTGAAGGTCGTAAAGCTTACGCTTAAGAACCGCATAGAGGCAGCTCCTGTGAACATTTCCAATCTGCCTCTGTCCGGCTATCCGACGGCGGACAATATCGCGATCTTCGAGGAAAAAGCGAAGGGCGGCGCGGCTATAGTTCACATGGGCGAATGCCGCATAGACAGGAAGACCGGGATATCCCATCTTCTCTGCATTGCGCTGGACGACCCTGAGGTGATACCTTACCTTCATGCTGCAACGGATGCCATTAAGCGCCATAACGCTTTCAGCGCGGTGGAGCTTATACACCCGGGAACACGTTCTGATCCAGCTATCTATGATGGTCCCATATGGGGCCCCAGCGCAGGTCCCGGCCATCTGGGCAAGGACTATCAGGAGCTGGACAAAGAGACTATAAAATACATAGTCGGACGCTTCGGCGACGCAGCAGAGGTTGCAAAGCTGGGCGGCGTGGACATTGTCATGATACATGCAGGCCACGGCTGGCTGCTGCATCAGTTCCTGTCGCCTCTCAACAACCGCCGCACCGATGAATACGGCGGAAGCCTTGAAAACAGAGCCAGGATCACGATGGAGGTGATCGAGGACATACGCAGGAAATGCGGCCCGGATATGCCTATCGAGGTCCGCATCAGCGGCACCGAGCTTACGGAAGGCGGCCTTACTCTGGAGGACCAGATAGAGTTCGCTAAGCTGCTGGATGGCAAGGTGGATCTTCTCCACGTTACCTGCGGCACTTTCCATGTGCCTGAGACCAATCAGCACATGATCCCCAATGGTTTCCTGCCGGATGGCTGCAATGTCTATCTGGCTGAAGCCATCAAAAAGCAGATGAGATACACACCGGTGGTGACTGTCGGCGCTCTAAGCGATCCCCAGATGATGGAGGATATAATCGCTGAGGGGAAGGCGGATATGGTGGCGCTTGGCAGGGCTCTGATCGCAGATCCTCAGCTGCCCAACAAGCTGAAGGAGGGCAGGGAGGATGAAGTTTTCCCATGCCTTCGCTGCATGGCCTGTATCAGCGAGAACTTCGTGCCCTATGTAAGGCACTGCAGCCGCATCAGGCGCTGTCCCGCAAACCCTGCGGCATACAAGGAGCTGGCGGCAAGGGATATCAGGCCTGCAGAAAAGCCGAAAAAGGTGCTCGTGATCGGAGGCGGTCCCGCAGGCATGGAAGCTGCGGCAGGACTTGCAGAGCGCGGTCACCGAGTGATACTCTGCGAAAAGAGTTCAAAGCTTGGGGGCGCCATGCTTCTGGCCTCCAGAATGCCCTTTAAATTCAGGGTGGAAGAGCTGCGCAAGGTCATGATCAGGCGTCTTGAAGCCTCCGGTGCCGAGATAAGGCTTAACTGCGAGGTGACGGACGAAGTGGTCGAGCTTCTGTCTCCTGATGTGATAGTTGCCGCCATGGGCGCAAGACCGCATATACCTGAGTGGCTGGATCCCAGCGGATACTGGGTGAATGCTTCCGTAAGCTCACCGGTTCAGGCAGAGACTCAGCCCGAAGCTAAAAAGGGCAAGCGAAAGAGCAAAAAGGCGCAGGCAGAGGAAGCGGACAGTTCCATAATTTTGAACAAAGAGCCTGCAGACCT
>JAFRWH010000299.1 GCA_017438085.1 Bacillota bacterium | reverse complement strand
GCCGAAACAGCCCCCAGGCCCATGGTGAACAGCCGCAACCTGGATATAGACGAAAAAGAACTGGAAGCCATTATGCAGAGGGAGTTCGGGGAGATAAAAAGGCCCCGCTACACCAGCGTTTCCAGGGATTTCGGCAAGGCAAAGCCTAAATCGGTCATTCAGAAAGCCGATTATTACATTGTGGACGGTTACAATCTGATATTTGCCTGGGATGAACTCAAGGAGATAGCCACAGGTAATGCCAGGACCATTGGACAAAGAACGCCCGGTCAGGGAAAAGACAGAAATCCAAGGCCCCATGAAGGGACCCTGCCGGTCTCCGGTTCAGGCAATTTTGAGGCAGCGCGGCAAAAGCTCATAACCATGCTTGCCAATTACGCAGGCTACACCAACTGCAGCACTGTGCTGATATTCGACGGATATAAAGTCAAGGAAGGACAAGGTTCCAGGCAGGCCCAGGGACAGCTTTCCGTTGTATACACCAGAGAGGGCGAAAGCGCGGACAGCTATATAGAAAAGCTGGTACACGAGATAGGAAAGAATTATTCGGTAAAGATCGTAAGCTCCGACGGCATGATACAGCTTGCTGCTCTGCAGCTGGGAGTACTCAGAGTATCGGCCAGAGAGTATAAACAGGAGGTCGAAGCCGGACTGAGCCGCATGCGTTCAGAGCTGGACGCTCAGGCAGCAGAACAATTCAAGCTTGAGGATATAATTAAAAACTGAAAAACAGCTTACTCATGAAGCTGAGATCGATTGCGCTGCAGCGGCAAGGACCATAGACCATGAAGCATGCTTAAAACGGATAATAAAGTAAATGTGTCTGCAAAACGGGCTTATACACCCAGTTCTTTGTATATTCTTTCTATGAACGAAGCCTTGTGCTCTATGTATTTTTCAATGTCATACGGGTAAAGCGCTGCGCCCTCTTTTTTGATACGGCTGTATTCTTCTGCATCCCCTGGGTGTGCGCGAAGATAGTTCCTGAAAGCGATGTGCCTTTTCAGCTCCGGTGAGTCCTGAGGACAGACATACAGATGATGCTTCTTCAGATGCTCCTTTCCCTCGTATCTGAAAGCCTCCCGGCCTTCAATGCCCAGATCGCCCTCGTGCTGATACCCTATCCTTCCAAGCCTGCAGACCGCTTCTTCCAGCAGAGAGTAGTCCTTTATGACAACATCGATATCTATGACCGGTTTTGCGGCCATGCCCGGAACGGAAGTGCTGCCCACATGCTCTATACCAAGCGCCAGCTCACCCAGCGCATCGGCCAACTCAGTCTTTATATCCGAAAAATCCTGTTCCCAGGCCGCATCCCAGGCCTGAACGATAACACGCTTTGTACGCATTTTGCAGCCTACTCGAGATACAGCAGCCTCAACGTTTCCTGTTCTTCAGGGCTGAAATCAAGCCCCTCTGAAATGTAACGATCCAGATCCCCGTATCCTATCCTTACGGCTTCAAAAAACGCCTCCAGGTATTCCTCATGAGCCGTATACATGTAATCCAGAGCCTTTGATGCATTATCATCAAAATCGGCCATGAGCTTTCTTACTTCAGCCTTTTTCTGCTCCAGATTAGCGATCCTGTAGACATTTGTCAGAAGGTAATCCTCAAGTATAGTCTGCCTTGGAACGCCAAGAACATGCTCCACAAGAAGCGCTGCTATCCCGGCCCTGTCCTTGCCTGCAGAGCAGTGCCAGAGCACGGCCTTTCCGCTGCCGGCATATGCCTTGAGCAGCTTAAGGAATATCCGGTACTGGGCTCTGGAATGAGAGCTTACCACGAACTGCCTGTACATGCTGCACATATATTCCTTTGAAGATTCCGGTTCCTTCAGCAGGCTCCTGTAGATCTCCTCATCCGAACGCTGGTCGCGGCTTATGCCTGCAGCCAGATCCTCCAGTATTGGGAGCTCCAGGTAGTCCACGCTGGGAGGTATGCGGTCCGGAAGCTCTGCAGCTTCAGTTGCATCTCTAAGGTCTATGACCAGCCTCACCCTTTCGCTGAGCTTCTGAATATCCGCTTCATCCATTCTGCCCAGCTGTCCCGATCTTATCAGGGCGTCGGGTCTGATCCGCTTTCCCGTAGAGGTCCGCATGCCGCCCAGATCCCTCGCATTGCTTACTGTCTTAAAAATACTTTCCATAAAAGTCACCAAAAGGGGCCGCAGCAAAGCAGCCCCTCGTTCATATCAGGAATACTAAATTATCGGTTTGGTGTGCCAGATGCGATCCGCGTATTCCTTAACAGCTCTGTCGGCAGAGAATATTCCCGCCTTGGAGATGTTCACGATGCTCATGGAATTCCAGCGCGGTCTGTCCGCATAGGCATACATCATTTCCTGATGCACTCTGCAGTAATCGTCGAAATCGGCCATGCACATGTAAGGATCTGCGATGCTGTAGGTAGGTCTCAGCAGATAGTTGTAGATATCGCTGAAGGACTTGCCTGCAAAGCCCGGATTCAGAGCATCAACAGCTGCTCTCAGCAGAGAGTTGCTCTCGTAAGACCATCTGGATTCGTAGTGCTTTACATTCTCCTTGACCTCTTCGGTGCGCTGGCCGAAGATGAAGATATTGTCATCGCCTACGGCGGCATGCATCTCCACATTGGCGCCGTCCTCGGTGCCGATGGTGATGGCACCGTTGATCATCATCTTCATGTTTCCTGTGCCACTGGCCTCCTTGCCCGCCAGAGAGATCTGCTCGGAGATCTCGGTAGCCGGCATCAGATGTTCAGCCATGGATACGCTGTAATTTTCAAGGAACAGCACCTGCAGCTTCTGTGAGATCACAGGATCTGAATT
>JAFRWH010000298.1 GCA_017438085.1 Bacillota bacterium | reverse complement strand
TGAACATTGTTATTATATACGATTTACCGGATTAGTCCAGCACTTTTTTCAGCGGCAGGCGAAATCGCTTATATGAAACAGCAATTTTCGTGGCTCCTATCCGCCGGAAAGCCTTTAGTCCAGCTTTTTTTGATAAGAATGACGCTCAAGACCCATTCTGACTATCATATCCACGATGCGGCCGTATTCTATCCCCGTGGACTGCACCAGCATGGGGAACATACTGATGCTGGTAAAGCCCGGAATGGTGTTGATCTCGTTAAGCAGCACGTCGCCGGTCTTGCGGTCCAGCAGAAAGTCGACTCTGGCATAGCCGTCGCAGCCAAGCGCATCATAACCCTCTTCCGCAAGGTGCATCACCTTTTCCCTTAAAGCAGGGCTTATAGGCGCCGGCACCAGCTGCTGGCTCACGCCGTCCTTGTATTTATCGTTGTAGTCGTAAAACTCTGCGCCCACCTGGATCTCGCCGACCTCGTAGGCTGTGCCGTATCTGTAGCCCATAACTGCAACTTCCAGCTCCCTGCAGTCAACGCCCTGCTCGGCTAAAAGCTTGGAATCATACTGGGCGGCAAACTCGATGGCAGCATGCAGATCTTCGGGCTTCTTCACCTTGGAAATGCCAACGGAAGAACCCATGTTGACAGGCTTTATAAAAATCGGATATTTCAGCTCTTTGTTGATACGATCCTCGATATCCTCCCCAATCTCAGTTGCCCTGAAAGCAATGTACGGGGTCTGAGCGATGCCCGCGCCCTGGAATGCTTCTTTGGCCAGAGTCTTATCCATGGCAAGGGCAGAAGGCGCCACGCTGCAGCCGCCGTAGGGCAGGCCGATAAGCTCGAACAGACCCTGAACTGTGCCGTCCTCGCCATTCCTGCCGTGAAGAATGGGCAGGGCAAAGTCTATCATGTCCTTAAGCTGGCGACCGGTATTCCCAATGAGGGCAAAGCCGTACTTTTCCGGATCCCTTGCCAGGTCTTCCTCCGCCTTCTTCTGCCAGCTTCCGTCAGCCAGAGCCTCTGCGGGACCCTCATACAGCAGCCATGCGCCGCTGTCTTTGGTGATGCCTATCATTACAGGCTCGTATTTTTCTTTATCTATGGCAGCCAGAACGTTGCCGGCAGACACGCGGGATACCTCGTGCTCGCTGGACTGACCGCCGAATATTATTCCTAATCTCAGTTTACTCATCGAATGCTCCCGGCCCGGGGAATCCCAAGCCTTTACTGTTACAGTCCAAGTCCGAAATGATCCTTTGCCCTTGCAAGAGTCTTTACAGCAATAGCATTGGCTCTCTCAGCGCCGTCCTTAAGCACAGCTTTGAGCTCGTCGGACTGCCTTATCTCCTGATAGCGCTCGCGTATAGGTGCAAGAGCATCGACAGTGATCTCCACCAGGTCCTTCTTGAAGTTTCCATAGCCCTGACCCTCGTAATCCTTTACGATCTGGTCTATGGGCTTGCCGGAGAATGCGCTGTAGATGGTCAGAAGATTGCTGACGCCGGCCTTGTTCTCCGGATCGAAGGCGATTATGCCCTCGGAGTCGGTGGTAGCTCTCATGATGGCCTTCTTGATCTTGCCGGGTTCGTCCAGAATGGAGATGCGGGACATCTCGTTGGGGGCGGACTTGCTCATCTTGGCTGTCGGATCGTCCAGAGCCATTACTCTTGCGCCTTCCTTAAGGAAACGGCCGTCGGGAACCACAAAGGTCTCTCCGTACTTGTGATTGATGCGCAGCGCCAGATCCCTTGTCAGCTCTATGTGCTGCTTCTGGTCATTGCCTACGGGAACTATGTCCGTGTCGTAGAGCAGGATGTCAGCAGCCATGAGCACCGGATACATCAGAAGTCCTGCAGGAGCGGATTCCGCCTCCTTGCTCTTCTGCTTGTACTGGGTCATGCGGAAAAGCTCGCCGGTATAAGAGCTGCAGGTAAGTATCCAGGACAGCTCCGCGTGAGCCGGAACATCCGACTGCACGAAAATAATGGACTTCTTGGGATCCACGCCTACAGCCATGTAAAGGGCTGCAATGTCCAGAATGTGGCTCTTAAGCTCCTTCGGATCCTTTGGAACCGTTATTGCATGCTCATCTACCACACAGTAAACGCAGTCATTTTCGTCCTGAAGCTCTACAAACTGCCTCAGAGCCCCAAGATAATTACCGATATGAAGATTTCCTGTGGGCTGAACGCCTGAAAACACTCTCTTCATAGCTTTTTCCTCCTATATCAGACTGATCTGTTCGCTTCCGTCATCTGTCTTGCCTTCGGGCTGCGCCGGGGTGCCCGGCTCTTCATCTGCGGGGTCCTCATCCTCCCTTATGGCTCTTGCCATGGTCACGATCTCCGTATCGCCCTCCACCTTCATGATGCGTACGCCCTGGGTGGTGCGGCTCATCTTGGAGATATCCGCCGCCTTGACGCGGATTATTATGCCGTCGGAGTTGATCATGAAGATCTCATCGTCCTCCCTGACGGTCATGGCGCCTATCAGCAGGCCGGTCTTGTCCAGCTTGCTCTTGTCGTAGGTGAGTATGCCCTTGCCGCCGCGGGTCTGGATGCGGTAGTCCTTTACGGGCGAACGCTTGCCGTAGCCGTACTTGGTGACCACTAAAAGCTCCTGCTTCTTGTCGTCAAAGAGCTCCATTGCAACGACATAGTCGCCCTTTTCCAACTCTATGCCCTTTACGCCGCTGGCATTTCTGCCCATTGGCCTTACATCCTCCTCGCCGAAGGCGATGGCCCTGCCCTTGGCGGTGATTATAAGAACAGTTGAGCTTCCGGTGGACTGCTTGATTCCTACCAGCTCATCCCCTTCTCTAAGCTTGATGGCTATGAGGCCGGTCTTTCTCATGCTCATGAACTCGGAAACTGCTGTCTTCTTGATCAGGCCGTTCTTGGTGACGGCTATCAGATAGCGGGTCTCGTCTCCGGTCTTGAAGGGCATTATGGAGGAGATCCTCTCATGCTGCATCATGTTCAGGAAGTTGATGGCGGGAACTCCCTTGGCAGTCCTTCCGCCCTCGGGCACTTCGTAGGCCTTCAGGGTGAATACTCTGCCCAGATTGGTGAATACCGACAGGTAGTCGTGAGTGGAGCAGCTGACCAGATGGCGCACGAAGTCGTTTTCTCTGGTGGCCAGGCCGGTGATGCCCTTGCCTCCCCTCTTCTGGGTCTTATATGTGTCTGCGGAAACTCTCTTGATGTAGCCAAGGTGAGTAGCGGTTATTACCAGATCCTCTTCCTGGATCAGGTCTGCCTCGTCCACCTCGTCCTCGTCTGCCACGATCTCGGTGCGGCGGTCATCGCCCCACTTCTTGGCGATCTCGGTCAGCTCGTCCTTAACAACACCCATCAGCAGGTAATCGCTGTCCAGCAGGCTGTTGTAATAAGCGATCTTCTTTTCCAGCTCTGCATATTCGTTTTCGATCTTGATGCGCTCCAGACCCTGCAGCCTTCTCAGCTGCATGTCCAGAATGGCCTGAGCCTGACGCTCGGAAAGGCCGAACTTCGCCATCAGCTGTTCCTTGGCATCGTCGTAAGCCTCTCTGATGGTCTTGATGATGGCATCGATATTGTCCAGAGCTATCAGGTAGCCTTCCAGAATGTGAGCCCTTGCCTCTGCTTTCGCCAGATCATAGCGGGTGCGGCGGGTCAGGACTTCTCTCTGGTGCTGAACGTATTCCTCCAGGATCTGCTTGAGAGTAAGCAGCTGAGGCTTTCCGTTCACCAGGGCTATCATTATGATGCTGAAATTGCTCTCGAGCTCGGAATGCTTATAGAGCCTGTTCAGCATTACCTTGGGGTTGGCGTCCTTTTTCAGGTCGATGACCACGCGGACCTGTCCCTTGGAGGACTCATCGCGGATGTCCTTGATGCCTTCAAGCTTCTTGTCCTTTACAAGTTCAGCTATGTGCTGTATCATCACGGCCTTGTTTACGCCGTAGGGGACCTCGGTTATGAGTATGGAGACCTGGCCTCTTGGGCCTTCCTCTATGGTTGCTTTGGAACGGATCTTTACCTTGCCCTGACCGGTGGTATAGGCCTGCTTTATGCCTGCCTTGCCCACGATGGTGGCTCCTGTTGGGAAATCCGGTCCCTTTATGTATTTCATCAGCTTTTCATCGCTGATGTCTGGATCGTCTATGAGATGCTTGGTTGCGGCAATGACCTCTCTCAGGTTGTGAGTCGGAATGGATGTCGCCATGCCTACTGCAATGCCGTTGGAGCCGTTGACCAGAAGATTCGGGAATCTTGCGGGGAGAACTACAGGCTCTTCTTCTTCGCCGTCATAGTTGGGCATGAAGTCTACGGTGTCCTTATCTATATCCCGCAGCATCTCCAGAGCAAAGGGCGCCATCCTGGCCTCGGTGTAACGGGAGGCTGCTGCGCCATCTCCGTCCATGGAGCCGAAGTTTCCGTGGCCGTCCACCAGGGGGTTCCTCATGTTCCAGGGCTGAGCCAGACGCACCATGGCGTCGTAGATGGAGGTGTCGCCGTGGGGGTGGAATTTACCCATTACCTCGCCCACGATACGGGCTGAGTTCTTATAGGGCTTATCCGGAGTGTTCCCCAGGGTGCTCATGCCGTATAATATCCTGCGGTGTACAGGCTTAAGGCCGTCGCGCACATCGGGAAGCGCTCTTGCAACGATTACAGACATGGAGTAATCGATGTAGGAGCTCTTCATTTCGTCGTATATCTCGTGCTGGAGTATCTTTTCGCTGCTTATCTGCTGCTGTTCAGACATCTTTTACCCTCCTTTACACGTCAAGAGTAGCGTACTGGGCGTTATCTTCTATGAACTTCTTTCTGGGAGGCACTTTATCTCCCATCAGAGTCGTGAAGATCTGGTCCGCAGCGGCCACATCGTCGATAGTAATCTGTACCAGAGTCCTGGTGTTGTAGTCCATGGTGGTCTCCCAGAGCTGGGTGGCGTCCATTTCGCCAAGACCCTTGTAGCGCTGTATCTCCACCTTCTTGCCGGCTTTTGCGAATTCCGCCAGGACCTTTTCCTGCTCCCTGTCGGAGTAGGTGTAGCGTACATCGTTTCCGCTCTTTACTCTGAAAAGCGGCGGCTGGGCGGCGTAGACATAGCCACCCTCGATCAGCGGCTGCATGTAGCGGAAGAACAGAGTCAGGAGCAGTGTCCTGATGTGAGCTCCGTCCACGTCCGCATCGCTCATGATGATGATCTTGTGGTAGCTGAGCTTTGAAATATCGAAATTCTTTCCGTATCCGCATCCGAAGGCGGTGATCATGTCCTTTATGGTGTCGGACGCGAGCATCCTGTCTTCTCTTACCTTTTCTACGTTCAGGATCTTGCCTCTGAGCGGCAGTATCGCCTGACGCTTTCTGTCTCTGCCTTCCTTTGCGGAACCGCCTGCGGAATCACCCTCTACGATGAAGATCTCCGAGAGAGCAGGGTCCTTTTCGGAGCAGTCGGCCAGCTTTCCGGGAAGGGAAGTGGAATCCAGAGCGGTCTTGCGCCTTGTGGCTTCTCTTGCCTTTCTTGCGGCTTCTCTTGCGGATGCTGCTCGTGTGCACTTTCCAAGGATCTCCTTGGCCTGAGATGGATGTTCTTCCAGATAAGCGAAGATGTTGTCGTAGGAAGCGCCGGATACAAAGCCTCTCATATCGGCATTGCC
>JAFRWH010000297.1 GCA_017438085.1 Bacillota bacterium | reverse complement strand
TATGGCAACTATGTTATCACAGAAGTTGGTGGAAGCGCAAGAGGCAAATGATACGGTGACGTGGTTTTTGCGCAAGTTTGAGGTCGGCCAGCTCCTGAGCGTCTGCCGTGCGCATACGGCAAAGGGCTTCTCTGTGGTGGAGCTCTTTACATACCTGCTGTGCTGCATGTTCTCCCCGATCAGCACCTATATGTCGATGAGGATCGGCAGCTTTAAGGAGAGCTTTTCCAAAAACACGATCTACCGCTTTTGCAACAGCGAAGGAATCAACTGGCATAAGTTTGTGCGGCTGCTGTCAGAGGCGGTTATAGATCGCTTTATCCGTCCGGCAACCTCGGATGAGAGGCTCGAATACTTCATCTTCGACGATACGCCCTTTGCCAAAAGCGGAAAGAAGACGGAATTGGTGTCAAAGTTCTTCAATCACGTGACCATGAAGTATGAACGGGGCTTCCGTATACTGACACTGCTTTGGTCGGATGAGTATACCAGCATCCCCGTTGACTTCTGCCCGCTGTCATCCGGGAAGGATGAACTGCTGACCTGTCCTGCCAGAACATGCGACGGACGTTCCCTCGCCGGAAAGATTCGCAAACAGGCCCGGCAGAAGGCCCCGGACATTCTTCTCGGGATGCTCAAGGACGCCATGAAGGCCGGACACAGGGCAAAATATGTGCTGTTTGACAGTTGGTTTGCCACGCCGAAGGGCATTACTGCCATTAAGAAAGAGCTGTCCCTTGACGTTCTTGCCATGCTCAAAAAGTCCGGCAAAGTTTTCTACGAGTACCAGGGTAAGCAGCTTGATCTCAAGAGAATCTACGCCATGAATCGCAAGCGTCCGGGCCGCTCCAAGTATTTGCTTTCCGTTGAGGCTAATCTGATCCAGAAAGAGAAAGGTCAGATCGTGTCCAGAATCCCTGTGCGTATCGTTTTCGTCCGTAACCGCTCCAATCGCAAGGACTGGATCGCCCTGATTTCCACGGATATGGACATTTCCGAGAACGAGATCATTCGCCGATATGGGGTCAGGTGGAACATTGAGGTGTTTTTCAAGACCTGCAAGCAGCACCTGAAGCTCCTGAAGGAGTCCAATAGTCCGTCCTTTGACGCCTTCACCTGCCATTTGGCTATCGTTTGTGTCCGCTATATGATCCTCGCAGTGAACCAGAGGGCATCTTCCGATGATCGCACACTTGGGGAGCTGTTCTGGCTCATGACCGCCGAAGCGGCGGAGATCAGCTTCTCAAAGACACTTGAACTGATACTCGAAGCGTTGCTGGATACGGTAAGAGAATTCTTCGCTGTTTCAGATGAGCAGATGGAAGCCTTTACACAGAGCTTTCTGGCCAAACTGCCGCAGCATCTGCGCTCAGCGCTTGGGGTGGCGCAGCCTTCTGTTGCTGCCTGATGCTATTTCTGGCTCGTTTTTCCTGAGTTCATGCGGCTTTGGTGCCGCTTTTCAAGTGGGAAGTTTTAGTCTATAAGGCATATCTGAAAGGCAAGGCTCCGGCTCCGCTGCTCACCGACTGGCGAAACGAAGTGCTCCGGCAGAAAGAGCCAGAGGCGCGGGAGCTGGCCCTGACTTCGGAGTTGATCACCGAGGGCAGCT
>JAFRWH010000296.1 GCA_017438085.1 Bacillota bacterium | reverse complement strand
TTCATAAACAGCCTCCTTACATAGGCATATGCCTATGATAATTTAACAAAAAGCATATTAGACTTATAATTTTATCAAAGATTATAATATAAATGACAAATTGTAAATACTCTTTTTCAGATTGGAGGTACTATGGATATAGAAAGATCTTTCGGATCCGTATCCGAAAAAATGGCGGACTTTGCCCTGGGGCTGAAGTTCTCCCAGCTTCCCGCAGAACTGATAAGCCATGGAAAGATGCTGATAGAAGACAGCTTCGGAGTAGCTCTTTCCTGTCAGAACCTGCCCCATGCAAAGGCTGTAGCAAAAGCCATTGAAGAGTTGGCATCTTCAGGCCCCTGCAGCATGTGGACCAGGACTGAAAAGGCTTCCCTTGCCGACGCGATGCTGTTCAATTCCAGCCTGATCCACGGAGCTGACTACGATGACACTCATGTAAGCTCCATCGTGCATCCCAGCGCCGCCGTTATGGCAGCAGCAATTACTGCCGGCGAATACGCAGGGGCAACAGGAGAAGAGATGTTCGAAGCTATGGCTGCGGGCTGGGAGATCATCGTAAGGCTTGGAATGGCCGCGGAAGGCATATTCCACGATGTGGGCTATCACGGCACCGCCATTGTTGCGCCCTTTGCCGCCGCCTGCGTCATCGGAAAGCTGCTGAAGCTCCCTAAAGAAGTGATAGTAAACGCCATAGGCATCTGCGGAAGCCAGGCCGCCGGCCTTCAGGAATTCCTTCACGACGGCAGCTGGGTAAAGAAGATACATCCGGGCTGGGGCTGCCACAGCGCAGTATACGCCCCGCTGATGGCAAAGAACGGCTTCCTCGGGCCTGTCAGGGTGCTGGAGGGCGAATTCGGACTGTTTAAGACTCATACCGGAAGCAATAAGGCGATTGAGACTGTCATGGACGATCTTGGCAAGCGCTGGCTCACGACCGAGATAACCTTCAAGATGTACCCGGTATGTCATATGGCGCACTCCTTTATAGACTGTGTTAAGCGCGTGGTAAGGACCAACGGGATCAAGCCCGATGACATAAAAAATATTGAATGCCGCATCGAAAACCGCTGCTACGGCATAATATGCGATCCGGACGAAGCCAAAAAGCGCCCTGTCAATGACTACATGATGCGCTTTTCCCTCCCATATGTAGTAGCATGCGCCATCATCAAGGGCAATGTCAGCCCCTGGGAGATAGATCCCGCCTACGCAAAGGATCCTGAAATGATCGCAATGATGGACAAGGTAACAAGCGTGGCAGACGAAAGCAAGCGCAACCCCGGTCATTTCCCCGGATGGGTGAAGATCACACTTAACGACGGAAGAAGCTTTACCGAGGACCAGCGCTATGAGCTGGGAAGTCCTCAGAACCCGGTAAGACTGCCTGATATAGAAGACAAATTCAGGGCGAATCTTTCCGCTCTGTACGGAGAAGAACAGATAGATTATATTCTCAAACTGATCAACAATTTTGAAGAGCTTGACAGTGCCGCCCCACTTCTTGCGGCGCTGAAGGCCGAGCCCCGCAGCTAATGGAGGTAGAAATATGGGACAGACTTTAGTTGAAAAGATCATAAGCAAGAATGTAGGAAGGCCGGTAAAGGCCGGAGAGACGGTCATCGTAAATGTGGATTTCGGCGCCGTGCACGATGCTTCCGGACCGCTGCTCGTAAGGCTCATGAAAGAAAGAGGCTACGACAAGGAATCCGTTTTCGATCCCAGCCGCTTCCTTTTTGCCAATGAATTCGGACCCGAGTCCAGCAGAGGCGTGGCCAATGAACACGCTCTTTGCCGTCACTATGCGCTGGAAAAGGGCTGCCACTGGGAGGAAGGAGGCACAGGGCACGTGCATGCTCACATCTACGAGCAGTTCCTCAAGTGCGGCACCGTCTGCATAGTAGGAGACTCCCACACCACTGTGCACGGAGCCTTCGGCGTATTCGCCACAGGCTGCGGATCCACAGACATGGTCACCGTCACCCGCTTTGGCAAGACCTGGATAAAGGTGCCTGAGACCTGGCGCATCAATGTCAATGGCAAGCTGCCCAAGGGCGTTTATGCAAAGGACGTGGTGCTTAAGCTGGCCGAGGTAATAGGCTCAGACCAGGCTATTTACAAGTCTTTGGAATTCCACGGAGACACCATCGAAAACATGAGCATGGAATCCAGGATCACTATCACCAGCATGGGTGTGGACCTTGGCGCAAAGAACGCAATTATGGAAAGCGATGAGCACACAAGAGAATTCCTCAAGGCCATGGGCAGAGAAGATGCTTATGTTGAAGTCAAAGCCGACCCTGACGCAGTATACGAGCGCATCATTGATATCGATGCAACAAAGATAGAGCCTCTCATGTCCAAACCCCACTATGTGGAGAATGTGGACACTGTTGCAAACTGCGCAGGCAGGCATATAGATCTGATCTACATCGGCAGCTGCACCAACGGCAGAGTCGAAGACATGCACATCGCTGCCGAGATACTAAAGGGCAAGCACGTGGCTAAAGGCACACGCCTTCTGGTGATACCCAACTCCATGTATGTCTACAAGGAGTGCATGAAGGACGGCACCCTGCTGACTCTTGCAGAGGCCGGAGCTATGATCGAGGCGCCCAACTGCGGACCCTGCATGGGCGTGCACCAGGGCATTCCGGCGGACGGAGAAGTGGTTATAGCCACCCAGAACCGCAACTTCAAGGGCCGCATGGGCAATCCCACTGCGGAGATCTACCTTTCCAGCCCGGCGACAGCCGCTGCCAGTGCAGTCACCGGAGTCATAACCGATCCCAGAGAATTTCTGTAGAAGGAGGATAATAAAATGAGAGACAGCATACAGGGAAGAGCATGGAAATTCGGAAGCGGAGTCAGCACTGACTCTATTGCTCCGGGAAGACTTATCGACCTCAGAGCGAATCCTCCCGAATACGCCAAGCATCTGCTGGAGGATACCCGTCCCGAATTCATCAAAAACGTGAAAAAGGACGATTTCATAGTAGCAGGCACCAATTTCGGCTGCGGTTCCAGCCGTGAGATAGCGCCCATCATCATCAACCTGGCGGGCGTAGGCGCAGTGCTGGCAAAATCCTTCGGCCGCATTTTCTACCGCAATGCCATCAATAACGCCATGCTCATAATCGAATGCGATACCGACCGCATAGATGAGGGCGACGAGCTGTTCATAGATGTTAAGAACAGAGTCATAAAGAAGGTGAACGATCCGGACTTTGATATGCCCTTCACCCTCTCCGAACAGGAGATAAAGATCATCGACGCAGGCGGTCTTCTCAACTATATCGAAGAGCACGGAAACATGGACTTCTAGGAGATTTCCGGAATGGAAGAACTAAGAGAACTCGCCCGCTTTTCCCGCGGGCTTAAACTGGAGGATCTGCCTGAAGAAGTGATCCGGGCAGCAAGATACTGCGTTCTCGACAG
>JAFRWH010000295.1 GCA_017438085.1 Bacillota bacterium | reverse complement strand
TCTACCCATTCCAGGCGGCCTTCGCGGCAGAAATCCGGATCCGTAAGGCCTTCCGGGCAGTCTGCATCGCTCACTTTCGCCTTGTACAGGTACATATCCTCTGCCGGCCAGTCATCGGGTCTGAATTCGATGATCCCAAGAAAAGTGTAGTCCCTGAGGCGTATCCGTGTCTCCTCGTAAACCTCCCGCAGAAGACACTGCTCAGCCGTCTCACTCGGCTCGAACTTGCCTCCCACACCTATCCATTTGCCTTCGTTGATGTCGTTAGGCTTTTTGTTCCTGTACTGCAGCAGGAAACAGCCTTCCTTTTCTATGTAGCAAAGAGTGGTGTTTATAACATCCATAGGCTCCTCCTGATAAAGCATTTGATTGATTTTAGCATGCCTGCCTTGGTTTTTCCATGCCCTTGTGATAATATTAATTGTTATGATATACAGTGAAACCATAAAACTTAAAGGGCCGGAGGATACTGAGGCTCTCGGCAGACTGATAGCCGACGCGGCGCAGCCAGGAGAGGTCTACGCTCTTGTGGGAGACCTTGGCACAGGCAAGACCACCCTGGTGCAGGCTGTGGCAAGAGGCCTTGGCATAAAGAGCAAGATCCTGAGTCCCACATTTACCATAGTTCAGGAGTACGATGAGGGCAGACTTCCGCTCTATCATTTTGATGTGTACAGGGTAAGCTCGGAGGATGATCTTTTTGAGCTTGGCTTTGACGAGTACCTGGAAGGCCGCGGCATCTGTCTTATAGAGTGGGCGGACCTGATAGAGGAGCTGCTGCCTGAAGATATTTGCGCCATATTTCTTGACTACGGCGCATCGGAAGAGGAAAGATACTGCCGTATCGTCAGCCCCCTTGGGCTAAGACCCGTGGAGACCGGTCTGTCCGGTCCGGCTTTTGAGGAGAAATAATGACTATACTTGCTATTGAGACCACCGGTCCTCTGGCTTCAGCAGCGCTGAGCATGGATGGGGTGGTCACGGAAAAAGTGAATATGACCAACTACAGCCATCTGGAGGAGATAGCTCCTATGGCTATGGAGCTGGTGCAGGAGCAGGGCATAAAGGGCTCCGGGCTTGATGCGATCGCGGTTTCAAGAGGCCCGGGAAGCTTTACTGGTGTACGCATAGGCGTGGCTACAGCAAAAGGCTTTGCGCAGGTCTGGAGGAAACCCATCATAGAGGTTCCTACACTGGAGGCTTTTGCCTGGAATGCAGAGCTTAAGCCGGGGGATGTCATCTGTCCGCTGTTCGATGCAAGGCGGTCTCAGGTCTACTGCGGCGCCTGGCTTAAAATGCGCAATCACTATACAGAGCTTCTGGGCGAGCAGGTCTGCGATGTGAACGACTTTCTTAAGAGGCTCCGTGGGCCTTTAGACAGCGCAGAGGCTGCAAGAAGGCTGCTGCCTTATTCAAGCGTTCCCGAAAGCTTCAGGATAATATTCTGCGGCGACGGGGCAGAAGCCTACGGCGGCGCAGTAGATGCCTGGCTGATGGACAGGAATGACGGAAAATCGCTCCGCACAGACTGGGTGCAGAAGGCTTCTAATGTGGTGCGCTTTGCGGAGACCCTTCTGGCGGATGGAAAAACAACTGACTGCTACGGCGCAGAACCTGAATATCTGCGGGAAGCTGAGGCATCTAAAAATCTCAGGACCCATAATCTCGGCATATTCAGGGACGGCGCTATTCATAAAGCTTAGAAATGCCGGAGTGCCTGCCTGATGCAGGCTGGAACAGAAATGGATCTCAGCAGAATAACTGTCAGAAGTGCTACGGAAAAGGATATAGAGCAGATCTCGGAGATAGAAATGCTCTGCTTTGCCATGCCCTGGAGTCCCAGGGAGATAGAAGAACAGATGAAAAGCAGCTCGGGGGCGCGGTTTATTGTGGCTGAGCTGGATGAGGCCATCAATGACGGCAAAACTGTCCAAAAGAAGCTGATAGGCAATGTGAGCGCCTGGTACCTGCCCCCCTGGGAGGTACAGATAGGCAATTTTGCGGTGCTCCCGGATTACAGACGGCAGGGGGTGGCAGGGCTCCTTATGGATGCGCTGCTCGAACGGGCTGATTCGCTTGGCATCCCGGACATAAGCCTGGAGGTGAGGCCGAGCAACACTGCAGCGCTGGCGCTTTACGCAAAATACGGTTTTCAGGAAGAGGGAAGACGCAAGGGATATTATCAGGGCAAGGAGGACGCCATAGTAATGTGGCGGCGCGGCCCGGTCAAAGAATGGAAGCGAAATAAATGAAAGACGGAAGACATATAACCATGGGAATAGAGTCCAGCTGCGATGAGACCGCTATTGCGGTCCTTGCGGATGGCAGGGAGATACTCTCAAATATCATCTCTTCCCAGATAGAAATACATAAAGAATACGGCGGCGTGGTGCCTGAGATAGCATCCCGTCATCACCTGAAAAACATACCCTTCGTGTTCGACCACGCTCTGGAAGAGGCGAATGTCACCCTTGAAGAGGTGGATGAAATAGGCGTTACTGCAGGCCCCGGGCTTGCAGGAGCCCTGCTGATGGGCACCGCCTACGCAAAGGCTGTATGCGCTGCTTCCGGCAAGCCCCTTGTTGGTGTGCATCATATTCAGGCGCATATAATGGCAAATCTGCTGGAGCATCCGGATCTTGAACCGCCATTCCTTTCGCTGGTAGTGTCCGGCGGACACACCATACTGGTGGAGGTCAGGGGATACAACGAATTCAAGGTCCTCGGCAGCACGAGAGATGACGCGGTGGGCGAAGCTTACGACAAGGTGGCCAGAGTCATAGGCCTTGGTTACCCCGGCGGGCCTAAGATAGATAAGCTGGCTAAAAAGGGAAACCCTCATGCCCACGAATTCAAACGTGTATACCTGGAGAAGGACAGTCTGGACTTTTCCTTCAGCGGCACCAAGACCGCTGTCATAAATTATCTTCACAGCGAGGAACAGCGGGGCAACGAGCCTGATCCTGCAGATGTGGCGGCTTCTTTTCAGGAGGCCGTGGTGGAAGTTCTGGTAAACAAGGCCATGACTGCTCTGGATATTACAGGCTACAAGGGGCTGGCTTTAGCCGGCGGCGTAGCATCCAATTCTGCTCTCAGGGCAAGACTTCAGGCTGCAATAGATGAACGTTCCCGCAAGTCGGTAAAAAAGGGCGGACCCGAGATAAAGCTCTGGATACCGTCACCCATATTCTGTACCGACAACGGCGCTATGGTGGCGGTTGCTGCCTATGAAAAAGCAAAGCAGGGTCTTTTCACCGGTCTTCGCCTTGATGTATGGCCGAATCTGGATCTTGAGACCGGTCTGGACAAGCTGGAGGTATGATATAACTATCCATTTCGCAAGCTATCCTTTGGGAGGTGCGTGGTATGTTCCGTTATGACACGGCATAACAGATGGCACCAGCGACACAAAGTTCTCTCCTCTGGGCACATTAAACCGCGGGCAGATGATCACCTTTCTCTGGAGAACAGTTGGAAAGCCCGGCAATACTGACTCCAAAGTCTGGTACGAGGACGCGGAGCGCTGGGCAGAAAAGGAGTCGCTGCTGAAAGGCACTGCTGAAGAATACACCACCGACGGCGCATGCCCCAGAGCAGATGTGGTCCTATACATGAAAAGAGCGCTTTCCGGCAAATAAAGGATCGCTGAGCAGCCCGAAATAAAGCAACTGATAAAAGACCTCCCTGATAGTCGGGGAGGTCTTTTGGTCTATTTAATTAACATAAAAGGTAAAATATGTATTGACAGTATTTACATTAATATGTAATATATAACCAATTAAAATAATTATTGTATGCGTGGGATATGGAGATCAAAATGGCGGTAGTGGATGAAAGAACTGTGATAATGAACTGTATTTATATAAATACTGTTGAACTTGAAGAAGATGTGTTTGCCTATGTGCGCTTCTTCAAAGACGGGGAGGTGGGCTTTTCCGTGATGGATCATCCCTCGCTCAGGCCTGATTTCTCCGAATGCGGAGTCTTCTGGGTGAAACCTGAGGATTTTCTGCTGGTGTTCAGGCCTTTGTGCGTGACAGATATGCCTTTGGATGAAAACTATTCGGGCAGAGCCTCGTGAATACAGCATAAAAGATCCCGGAGTATATGCCTCCGGGATCTTTATATTTAATTGTAAGTCTTATTATGCAATCAGAGATTCAACATATTCTACGATGCTGGCTACAGTAGTAAAACCTTCAGCAACTTCATCGGGGATCTCTACATCGAACTCTTCTTCGATTGCTGTGATGATCTCAACTGCATCCAGAGAATCAGCTTCAAGATCCTTCATCAGATTCTTGTCTTCGGTGATCTCGTCAGCATTTGCGTCCAGCTGATCTGCAATGATTGCCTGAATTTTTTCTAATACCATGTATTTCTACCTCCGGGTAATATTCTAAACAAATAACTATGAGAGATTATAATTGAGCTTTGTGATATGTGCAAGGAGTTTTTGTGAACATGTCCATAAGAGAGGCCTTCAGCGGTATATTTTCGCAGCTATTCCTGAAGTTCCATCCATTTTTCGTAGGCATTATCCAGCTCTTCTTTGGTTTTGCCAAGTTTTTCAGCCAGCTCCTTGGCCTTGGCTGCATCCGCGAAAACCTCCGGCCTGCACAGTTCTTCCTCAAGAGCAGCGGCCTTCGCCTCCAGCTCCTGAACCTTTGCCTCCGCTTCCTTAAGCTGCCGCTCTTTTCTGCGGGCTTCGGTCTGGCGCTGCTTTTCCTCCTGCATGGCTCGTATGCGCTCTTCCTTGCTGAGCTGTTTCTTTATCTCTTCGCTTGCGGCGGCAGCCTGCTTTTCACTGTTTATGTAGCTTGTGGCTACGCCCATGTTCTTGAGGTAGGATCGGCCGCTTCCAACGGTCTCTCTCTTCTCCGAATAGTAATCGTAGCCTCCTAAGAATACGCTTATGCCTTCGGGACCCAGCTCGTAGATGGCAGTAGGTATGCGCTGGAGCAGGTAACGGTCATGGGACACTATAAGAATGGTCCCGGGGAAGGCCAGCAGCGCTTCTTCGAACACTTCCTTGGCCGAAATGTCAAGGTGGTTGGTGGGTTCATCGAAGAGCAGGAAATTGGCTCCGCTCATCATCAGCTTGAGCAGCGACAACCTGGCTTTTTCTCCGCCGGCCAGATCCGCCACCTTTTTGAATACGTCATCTCCGTGGAACAGGAAGCTTCCGAGTATATTCCTCAGATCCTGCACGTTGTACTTTCTGTATGCGCTGTGCAGCTCCTCCAGCACCGTGTTCTCCGGATCCAGCAGTCTCTGCTCCTGATCGTAATAACCCGGGACCACGTTCTGCCCAAGCTGCATGTAGCCGCTGTCCGCTTCAAGCTGTCCGAGTATTATCTTAAGGAGCGTGGTCTTTCCTATGCCGTTGGGGCCCACAAGGCATATCCTGTCGCCCTTCTTGATGTCCATCTTAACGCCTTCGAACAGCTTTCTGGTGCCGTTTTCGTCGGTAAAGCTCTTGGACATATCCTCTATGTACAGCACATCGTTGCCGCTCTGAAGTTTTTCGCTGAAGTTGATCTTAAGGGACTCCCTGAGCATGGTGGGCTTAACCGGCCGCTCTATGTGAGCCAGTCTCTTTTCCCTGGACTGGGCTCTTCTGACCAGCTTTTCTGTGCCCCGGCCCTTCCAGCGGGCTATAAGCTCCTCCTGGCGCTTTATCTCCTCCATCTGCTGCTCGTAGTGCTTCAGATCCTCGTCGTAGCGCTGCTGCTTTTTCTCCTTATAGACCGTGTAATTGCCATCATAGGCGGTGAGATGGGTGTTTTCAATCTCAAAGATGCGTGTTACCAGCTTGTCCAGGAAGTAACGGTCGTGGGATATCACAAGTATCGTGCCCCTGTATCCTCTGAGGTAGTCCTCAAGCCATTTCAGAGTGCCTATGTCAAGGTGGTTCGTAGGCTCGTCCAGCAGCAGTATGTTCGGATGCTTCAGCAGCGTCGCCGCAAGAGCAAGCCTTGTCCTTTCTCCTCCTGATAACAGTCCGACCGGCTTGTCAAAATAGTCCTCGGAAAATGCGAGGCTTGTGAGCATGCCCTTGATGCCGCTTTCAAAGCTGTAGCCATTGCGATCGAAAAAGGCCTGCTGTTCAGCGGGCGTCAGCGCCTGTTTCATCTCTTCCATGACAGTTCCGCCGTCGGGGAAGTGATCCCGCTGCTGCAGATATCCGACAGTTTTTGACCTGTCTATATAAAACTGCCCTTCGTCAGCCTCAAGCTCGCCCACCAGTATTTTTATCAGAGTGCTTTTGCCTGCGCCGTTGGCTCCTACAATGCCAATACGGTCACCCTCGTTGACATTGAAGGAGACCTCGCTCAGGATCTCGTCTATCCCATAGTATTTGCAGATTTTCGATGCAGTTATAACACTCATTATGATCCTCTTTAAACTATGCTATGTTATCATAAAAAATAGCTTGTAACAAGACGAAGAAGTATGTTAAAATTTAAACAGAAAATGTAAGATAACGCTTGATGTATGTGAGGTAGCATTATGCGTGATGAAAATAAAAAAATTCCCGTAGCGGTAAAAAGAAGGCTCCCGAGGTATCTCAGAGCGCTTGGCGATATTAAAGAAAAGGGCGTGGAGAAGATAAGTTCCGGCAGCCTCAGCGATTATCTTGGATATACCGCATCCCAGATCAGACAGGACCTGAATCATTTCGGAGGCTTCGGACAGCAGGGTTACGGCTACAATGTGGAAGCTCTCTGCAAAGAGATCGAGGGCATACTTGGCCTTGATAAAACACATACTATTATAATTGTAGGCGTGGGCCATCTGGGTCAGGCTATGGCCAACTATGTGGAGGGCTATGAAAAGAGCTACGAGCTGATAGGACTGTTCGACAGAAAGGAAAGCCTTATCGGCACCGAAGTCGGCGGTATAAAGATACGCTCGGATTCTGAGATGGAAGGCTTTCTTGCAGAGCACAAGGTGGATATAGCAGCCCTGTGCGTAAATGTGGAATCTGCGCAGACTGTGGCAGACAAGCTGGCGGCAGGCGGTGTCAGAGGTATTCTGAATTTTGCTGTGACAGATCTTGTCCTCCCCGAATCCGTAAAGGTGGAGAATGTTCACATCTCCGAGTTCCTGGAGATACTGACCTTCGATATCAGCGACAGATAGAAAAAGGCGATACAAAAACCGCTTCCCGAAAGGGAAGCGGTTTTTTCATTTCTTTCTCTGAGATTACTCTTCAGTAGGTGCGCCTACGGGGCAAACATTTGCGCAGTTTCCGCAGCTGATGCAGCTGCTCGCGTCGATAACGTACTTGCCATCGCCTTCGGAAATAGCACTTACGGGGCACTCAGCAGCGCAAGCGCCACACATGATGCAAGCGTCAGTAATTACAAATGCCATTCTTGTTTCTCCTTTATATATGGTTTCAGTTGCAAGTTAGAAAAGCTCTAACCAATACCAAAGGTAATATAGCAGATTGGGCTTTTTTTATGCAAGGATTTTTCAAAAAATTAGCCATGGCTAACTCAAATTTCACTGCCGCTTCACAGTAATTCAGGCTATATGAAGTTTGAGTGATCTGACATACATGCTCTGTTGAAAATATCATATCGATATATTGACATATATCGATATGATGATATAATCCTTGATGAAAAGAATCAGAAGAAACGAGGCTTTTATTATGGATTATGAAGCAAAGGCAAAAGTATTCAAAGCATTCTGCGATCCCGGAAGACTGCATATACTGCATATACTGCAGAACGGAGAAAAGTGCGCCTGCAAGCTGCTGGAGGAACTGAACATGAGCCAGTCAACGCTTTCCCACCACATGCGTATACTGGAGGATGCAGGCGTTGTAAAAGGCAGGCGCAGCGGCAAGTGGGTCCATTATTCCCTTGATCCCCTGGGCATAGCCAATGCCAGGATGTTGCTGGAAGAGTGTACAAGAGTATGTCTCTGTGCAGACGCTGAGGAGGATTGCGAGTGCGTAGCGTAGGCAGTTTTATTTCAGATGAGATACTTGCCATGAGGTGGCTGGACAGGCTTACCGGGCGGCTGCTGAGCGCTGCAGGTGTCAATACTTCCGGTCGTTTTGGAGGAAGTCTGCAGTTCTTTATCTATGACACCGTTAAGATAATGATACTCCTTGGGGTACTTATCTTCGTTATTTCATACATTCAGAGCTATTTCCCTCCTGAGCGCAGCCGCAGGATACTTGGCCGCTTCAAGGGCATAAAGGCCGGATTTATCGCTGCGCTTCTCGGCACGGTCACTCCCTTCTGTTCATGCTCTTCCATACCGCTGTTTATGGGATTTACAGCCGCAGGCCTGCCGGTAGGCACCACCTTTTCTTTCCTTATATCATCTCCAATGGTAGATCTCGGCTCTCTGGTCCTTCTTATGAGTATATTCGGATGGAAGGTCGCCATAGTCTATGTGATCCTGGGGCTGGTGATAGCCGTGGTCGGAGGCGCGATGCTGCAAAGGCTTGGCATGGACAGCCAGGTGGAGGATTTCGTAAAGCAGGGAACGGTATTGGAGACTGATGAAGATGAGCTGACTGTAAAGGACAGGCTGGAATACGCATGGGAGCAGCTTAAGGATACCGCAAAAAGGGTATTTCCATATGTGCTCATAGGCGTTGGCATAGGAGCTTTTATACACAACTGGATCCCGCAGGAGTTCATAATCAAGGCTCTCGGAGGCGGGAATCCTCTGGGTGTGATCATGGCTACAGTCCTTGGGGTCCCCATGTATGCGGATATCTTCGGTACAATACCTATCGCGGAGGCTCTGCTCGGCAAAGGCGCTATGCTGGGTGTTGTTCTGAGCTTTATGATGGCAGTCACAACTTTGTCCCTGCCATCGCTGGTACTGCTTAAGAGAGCAGTCAAGCCGAAGCTTCTTGCCAGCTTTATAATAATATGTACTCTCGGAATAATCGTCACCGGATATTTCTTCAATGCGATCCAGGGACTTCTGATATAATAGATACTGAAAAGACAGAAAGGTAAAACATGAAAAAAGAACTATATGTACTCACCGGCTTTCTCGGCGCCGGAAAGACCAGCCTGCTGCTGCATCTTCTTGAAAATATCAAAAACAGGAAGATAGGCGTCATCCAGAATGAGTTTGGTAAAATCAATATCGATGGAGAGATAATAGAGCGGGGCGGCATACAGATGACAGAGATCAGCCGCGGCTCCATCTTCTGCTCCTGTCTTAAGCTGAATTTTGTCCAGGCTCTGGCTGAAATGGGTAAGATGGATCTGGATATGGTCTTCGTTGAAAGCTCAGGCCTTGCAGATCCCTCGAACATAGAGGAGATACTTGAAGCTGTAAAGGCTCTTGCCGGGGATGTCTATGAGTTCAAGGCGGTTGTATGCCTTATAGATGCGGTGAATTTCCCTGAGCAGCTCAAGGACGAAGAAACTGTTGACAGACAGCTGGCTCACTGCAATTTAGCGGTCATCAATAAGGTGGACCTGATTAGCGAAGAGCAGCTTGATGCCCTTATGCAGAGCATCAGAAAGGTAAATCCCGTATGTCCCGTAAAGACCTCTGTCAGCGGACGGGTGGATCT
>JAFRWH010000294.1 GCA_017438085.1 Bacillota bacterium | reverse complement strand
TTTCCTCCTAAGTTCTTACAGCGGATTGCTTTCGCAATCATACTAAGCACGTTAGTAATTTATGGTTACTTTGGTACTTACAGTTTGATTTCGATGTCCACGCCTGCGGGCATGTCCAGCTTCATAAGAGTGTCCATGGTCTTGGCGGTGGGCTCTACGATATCGATCAGTCTCTTGTGAGTTCTCTGTTCGAACTGCTCGCGGCTGTCCTTATACTTGTGAACTGCTCTAAGAATGGTTACGACTTCCTTTTCGGTGGGAAGAGGAATGGGGCCGGAAACTACGGCGCCTGTCTTCTTAGCTGCTTCTACGATCTTCTCTGCGCTGGCGTCCAGTGCTTTGTGGTCGTAAGCTTTGAGCCTGATTCTGATTTTCTGACTGCTCATTGTGATTTTTATCCTTTCTGTTTTGCTTACCTGAAGCATCTTTTGGGTAGATGGCTTCGTTTGATTTCGCACATTTTCGCTATTCTGTACGAGGTTGTTTTCTTGCCTTTCCTTGAATTTTCAAAGGTTCCGCGGCTTTGTGCCCGCTTCTTTGCAACTCTCTTTTCAGCGTTACACGCTGCCTGGCGTTCCCTTTTTCTTTACTCAAAGAAAAAGACGCGAGAACTCCTTCGCCCGGCTCTGGGCCGGACAATTCTCCATCGAAATTCCCTGATAGCACAGCAACTTCCGATGTCCTGGCACAAAAGAGAAAGCCTCGCATTGCTTTTCTCTTTCGTAAGCAAGCTTTGATAATATATAACCAACAGAAGCAAAAAGCAAGTGTTTTTTCAAAGTTTTTTAAAATTTTTTTCGCGGCCGGAAAGGCCATTTTTCAAGCCTTGCGGGATTTTTAACAATACAGGAAAACCACGGCTCTCATTGCTACGCACCCGGGTGTTTCCCATCCCTCTAAATCTTGTGTACAAGGCTGAAACGTACCACAAGGGCTTGTTTTTTGGCTGAAACAGAGCAAAACCGCTGTTTTCAGCAGCATTATCTGATAATAAATATTCGATAGAGATATTATCGAAATATTGTATAGTTAAGCTTCAGCTTTTTTGATAAAAAGGGCAGCTGAAATATATTTATATGGTAGATCTGCAGAATGCAGGATAAATAGAGAGCAAACGAGAACCGTCGCTACTGCGACACGAGCAGATCGTAAAGGCAGAGAAAACCTGAGGCGCATTCGCTGTGGACCTTTGATTTACCGTAAAGCGATGAAAAAACCGCCTCCTTTGCAGGAGGCGGCATCGATTGGAATATATTGATTAAACTATGCCTGCTTTTCGCAGAAGAGCTCTATCTCTTCGCCGAGAGGGCCATAGAAGAATGCTATGCGGGCAGGATCGCCGGCCAGGACCACGTCCTTTGGTTCAACGCGGACTCCGCAGCCGAGAGCCTTCACCTTTTCGATAGTTCCGTCCACATCGTCCGTGGCAAGCGCAAAGTGGGTTATTATGCCAGGATCTTCAGCCGTCTTTCCGCTGTTCATAAGCTCTACATAGCCAGCGCCTGTATCCAGCATGCAGCCTGCAGCCCACTCCCTTTTAACAGTGAGCCCCAGCTCCCGGCAATAAAATTCCTTGACCTTCTCGTACTCCTCCATGGAGGTGCACTTCATGGAAACGTGATGTATGCCTGTTATCATTGCTTTTCTCCTTATATATATGTAAGCGCAGCGGCTTTAAAGCATCTGCAGCATCATGTGAGCGTCGTCTGCAGCCTTGACCTTGTCGTTAGCCTTTATGATAATGCCTTCTTCATCTATAAGATAGGTGGTGCGGACAACACCCATGTAGCTCTTGCCGTAATTCTTCTTCTCCTTCCAGACATCGTAAGCCTGTATGGCCTTAAGCTCGGGATCTGCCAGCAGAGTGAAGCCAAGATCGTAGTTCTGCTCGAACTTTTTATGGGACGCCACACTGTCCTTGCTGATGCCGACTACAACAGCGCCCTTCTCCGTGAACTGAGGGAACATCTCCGAGTAGCCGCAGGCCTGCCTGGTGCAGCCACTGGTATTGTCCTTAGGATAGAAATAGAGTATGAGTTTCTTTCCTTTATATTCGTTCAGTGTGTGTATAGTTCCGTTCTGATCCGGCAGTTCGAACTCCGGAGCTCTGATTCCGACTTCAAGCATGGTATTCCTCCTTATATATAAAAGTGTGTTACATGTCCAGACAGATATATGCCAGCATGCGGTCCTTTTCCTTTGCGCGGCGGTGGGAGTAGTAGCTCTCCGCGTCGCAGACCGTGCAGTCCCTGCAGATATTTATATTTTCTTCCGGAATGCCTGAGATCTTGAGCAGCTCATCGTTTACAGCCTTAAGGTCCACCAGGTACTTCTGAACAGGCTGATACTCTGTTTCCTCTGCATCTCCGGCGTTTAAGGGTCCTGCAGCGTGGGGCTGCTTTTCGTAGCGCAGAGGCTTTATGGCTGTCATCTCCTGAGCCCAGTAGTAGCGGTCGGTAAAAGCCTCCGCAACGTCCTCGTTAACCTCAAAGCAGCAGAAATCTATGCCCGGGCCGATGTATGCAAGCATATCCATGGGATCAGAGCCGAATTCGCGCACCATAGTATCCGCAAGGACCGCTGCGATGCCGTCGTAAGTGCCCCGCCAGCCTGCATGGGCAAGGCCTACAGCCTTTTTTACAGGGTCGTAGATATAGATCGGCAGGCAGTCTCCGTGGGTGCTGGTCAGGACCACGCCGGGGACATCGGTAACGCAGCCGTCCGTTGCGCCTATCCCAAGCAGAGCCTCCGAGCGCCACTCAAGAGAAGGTTCCGTATCGGGGCGCGCATCAGTCCAGGTGCTGTTCTCCGCCACATTGGTAGCAAAAGCGGAGCCCCCGAAGCTGAGACTTAAGCGGAGCTTTTCATCAAAAGGCGCATCCGAAGGCTTTCCCACAGCCTTTATGTCCTTAAGACTTATAAAATCCGGAGCCCTGTCCACCTTGAGCGGAGGCGCATCAGGGGCCGATGCCCTGCAGACCGCTATCCTTGTGCCATGGACAAGATAAGGCCACAGGACCACTTTGTTCCGGTCCCGGGCCTCATTTGCAAGCATGGATCTTATATCTGTTGATTTTTCGGGGCGCTGCGTAAAGCCCGCGCGGACTCCCAGCCACTCGAATATCTTTATTTCCTTCATGTTTATCAGAGCGGTTTGATGACGCCCATGTCAAATCTGCCAAGCACAGGGATCAGCGCCTGATACAGAGCTTCGGGAGATGCGCCGTTCTCCAGTTCGCAGCTCAGGATGAGGCTCAGGGAGTCCCTGTCCAAAGCGATGCGTTCAAAACTCAAGCCTTCAAAATACCCTTCCAGTCCGGCGCAGAACTCCACCACATCATTGGCATCATCGGGGTTAAAGCTTATGCCCTTCGCAAAATCGCTGAGAGAAGCCAGGCTGTCAGAGAAGACCTCCAGACTCTTTCCCCGGCTGCGGTAATTGAGTGATGCGCCCTTCATCATGCGGTAAGCTGTTACAGCTTCCTTGATGTCCTCGTAGCTTTTGGCTATGAGTATCATGGAAACGCCATCCTCACGGCTGCCTTTAAGGCTGCTGAGCCGGACGCCGCCCTGGGAGGGCCCCATCTTTTCCATCTTTTTCGCGATCTCAAATAACAGTTTCTGCATGCTGCCTACCTGTAAGGACCGTAAAGCTTACGCGCCTCAAACGAACCGGTGTAGATGAATTCCTCACCGGTCAGTGCAGCCAGCGCCTTCTGCGCCTCGACTGCCCTGTTCACATGACCCGCCGCCTTGAGATCGGGATTGTTCTCGAAATCATCCGCCAGAGGGATCACATAATACCAGTCCCTGCCGTCGTGGCGGTACTTCTCCACCCAGGTGCCCACATAATAGACCTGGTCGTAGCGCAGCGTCTTGCTGATGCGGTCGTAGGTGACCTCTATATTGGCTATCATGCCCTGCTCGGTGCGGATGGAGGTCTCGGTTCCGTAAACGGATGCCAGGGTCTCCCGCCTCTGGTTTGAAACGAAATTGCCCATGGAAACGAATACGGGGACCTTCTTTGTGACAGTTTTTACTGTGACCGCGCTGCCGCTGCTCTCTAAAGCCGGGCTGCTGGCACTTACAGCTGCGCCGCTGCTTTCCGCTGCGGCTTCTGCTTCGGATGCAGGCACTTCCACCTGTTCTTCAACTTCTATATATGATATTTCCTGCACCACATGGGGGTGTGAGGCGAATATCACGTCTGCGCCCGCCTCCGCCAGAGCCTGCGCCACCTTGTACTGGGTCTTGTTGCCCTTCTTCTGATACTCCTCGCCCCAGTGGACGTAAGCTATCATGAGCTCGGCACCGGCTGCCCTGCAGGCTTTTATCTGATTGCCCATCTCCGCCAGATCAGCATCTATATGGGATGCATCCTGGCTGTAGGTATTAGCCGCCAGCGCTGCAGCATCGCTTATGGGATTGCCGTTCAGAGATCTTCTGCCGTTCTGGCGCGGAGTCTCGTAGGTATAGGCAAGGATGCCCACCTTGAGCCCCTTGACTTCGACTATCTGCCAGCGCTCCTCACCCTCTGCCCGGGTACCGGACACCACAAGGCCTTTTTCTTTGCAGACCTCCATGGTGCGTATCATGCCGTTGTAGCCGCTGTCATGCATGTGGTTGTTGGATGTGATGGCCACGTCTATGCCGGCCTCCACCATGGCGTCCACTATGGAATCCGGTGTGCGGAAGCTCGGATAGCCTCTGAAGTTGCTGCCGGGCGTGGTGCACTCAAGATTCGCCAGGGTCAGATCCGCCTCTGAGAGCCAGGGCTCCACATATTTGAAGCAGCCTGAAAAATCGTATGTTCCGTCACTCTGAAGCGCTGCCGTAAGCTGAGGCCCATGGGCCATGATATCCCCTATACATGTGATCTTAAGACTTATGGTCTTGCGGGGCAGTATCATAGGCTTGATCCGGCTCCTTACATCCGCGGCTTCGTTGAGCCTGCGCTCTTCAGCCTCAGCGGCCAGCCTTTCAGCCTCCGCCGCAGCCTGTTCAGCAGCCTTTTTCTGCTGAATTCTGAGCATGGCAAAAGCAGCGCCTGCAATTATGGCTAACAGTATCACAAATACTATGATCCTGTTTTTCCTGATGCGCCGCTTTTTTCTTTCCGCCTCTCTTCTGGCTCTTCTGACCTCAGAACTGGCTTCCATCAGCACGCTGCAAAGCCCCCGTTATTCAAAGCTGAAAGCGTTTACAGCCTCAACAGCCTCGATCTGGCCGGGGAACAGCTCCTGAAGGATCTGCTCGATGCCGCCCTTGACGGTAGCCTGAGAATAGGGGCAGCCTGCGCAGTGTCCCTGCAGCTCTACGAGTACCACCTTGTCTTCGGTGTAGTCCACGAACTGAACGTCGCCGCCGTCTCTCTGAAGATAAGGCCTGATCTGCTCCAGCGCTTCGATGATGAGATCTTTCTGTTCTTTCATTATTAACTCCTTCTGCCCCTGAGGGGCTCTTAAGATTTATTGAACTGTTCTATTCTCCCCAGGCGGGAGTAACGATATAGACCTGCTTGGGCTCCGTGCCCCAGAGCTGTTCCACCGCGACCTCCTTTATGGGGTCTCCGATGGAGTTGAGGGTAAGGGTCCCGGTGGCTCCGTCCATTTTATATATGCTGGTGAGGGCTCTGGCCAGCCGGTACCTGTCGCTGAAGCTTTCAGCCTGCTGAATGGCTCTCAAAGCCAGCAGATAGGCGTCGTAGCCAAGCGCGAAGTTCTCCGACGGGACCGCATCCTCTCCGTATTTTTCCCTGTAAGCCATGAGAAATCTCCTGGCAGTGGTATTTTCGCTGATATCGGCATCGTAATCCGCCAGATAAGCTATGCCGTCCAGGTAGCGCGTTCCGGTCCCGTATTCGGGATCCTCTGACACTATGTCCTTCCAGCTGCTGGTGCCGATCCAGTTGAATTCAAACTCGTTTTCCTTTGCGAATTTGATGACCTTAGCAGCCTCCGCCGCTCCTTCCGGGAAGAAGACTGTCTCGCAGCCCGTAAGCTCCAGACTTATGAGATAAGGCATGTAGTTTTCTATGCCCTCGGGATAGCTGACTGTCACAACGCTCTCCGGATCTCCGGTGAGGCTGACCATGGTGCTCTGAAACTGATCCGCGATGGTCTGAGCGTAGTCGTTGCCCTGCCTCATGAAGATGGCGACGGTCTCCTCGCCCAGGGCGTCGTGCACGTAATGAGCCGCGCTGTTGCCTTCGTAGGAATCTATGTAGCAGACGCGGAAATAGTACTCGTTAGTCTGGGTTATCAGTGGGTTCTTGCAGCTGATGCCTATGGCAGGAAGATAGTTTTCCGCGAAGATGTCTCCTCCGGCCATGCTCAGCACGCTCTTGTAGCTGCCGAGGGCAAATACCGAACCGCTGTCCACTATGGCCTGAGCCGCCTCCTTGGCGCCTTCCACCTCGGATTTGTTGTCGGCATAGAAAAGATCCACCCTGGCGGTACGGATATTCTCTCCGCTGCCGTAGGACGCGTGGCCGAACTGCTCGTGAGCCAGCTCTATGCCTGCGATCTCCTCCGACGCAGCTTCCGAATCAGCGCCGCTCAAAGGCTCGAAAATGCCGAAGTAAATGACATTTTCCTCCTCTTCTTTGCCGAAAAAGGCCTCTCTGAAGTTGTCATAGCTGGCGCAGCCCCCGAGGCCCAGCATCATAGCCAGACACAGAAGCAGCGCGCAGCAGGTCCTGAGTTTCTTCATTTATTACCAGCGCTTTATCTTGTTAGTCGTTGTTTTTTCGAATTCTTCGTCCCTGAGTAAGATGCGCTTGACTCTCTTATATGAGGACATCTGATCGTTGATGCGGTCGACTTCGCCTTTGATGAGCTTCTCCAGAGCATCGCCTTCCGGTTTGCCGAAGGCTGCCTGGATCTCCGCCATGTCGGGGAAGATCTCGGCCTGCACCAGCAGATCGTCGTCCTTGGAGCTCTCTATGCCCCTGACCACGCATTCCTTGATATACGGGCTCTGGCAGAGATAGTATTCCACTTCCTCGGGGAAGATGTTCTTGCCGTTCTTGGTGACGATAACGTTTTTCTTGCGGCCGGTGAGGTAGAGATAGCCATCTTTATCCAGATAGCCGTAATCTCCCGTCCTGAGCCAGCCGTCGGGACTAAGCACCTTTGCAGTCTCATCCGGATCCTTGTAATAGCCGAGCATTACGGATTCGCTGCGGCAGACGATCTCGCCTACGCCGTTTTCATCCGGTTCGTCGATGTAGAGCTCGGTCTCCTCCAGCGGCTTTCCCACAGAGGCAGCCTTAACGGCCCAGGTGGGATTCAGCGCGATGATCGGCGAGCATTCGGTCATTCCATAGCCCTGGACCATCTTAAAGCCCATGGCATTGTAGTCCCTGATCACCTCGGGATCTATAGGTGCGGCGCCTGCTATAAGGAGCTGCAGATGACCGCCAAGGCCCTCGTGAACGCTCTTGAAGAGTTTTGCTCTCTGTTTTTCCAGCCTTCTGTCCAAGGGCCCGAGGTGGGACAGAGCCTTGACAGCTTTGAGCGCCGTCTCCATCTTTTTTTTCTGGCCGCTCTTTTCAGCGTTCTTCCAGATGCGCGTGTGCATGCTCTCAAAAATGAGCGGCACTGCAGAGAAAAATGTGACCACA
>JAFRWH010000293.1 GCA_017438085.1 Bacillota bacterium | reverse complement strand
TGCTCGGAGGGCGCGCTGTCGATCTCCGTGATCATGGTACCTTCCTTGCCTCTTGCAGATCTGGAAAGGGTGATGGTGGCCATGTTTATTCCTGACTTGGCGAACACCCTTGATATCTCGGATACGATTCCGGGAGTGTCGTCCTGTATGCTGATCACGGTATATGAGTTGCCGGAAAAGTTTACGCTGATGCCATTGAGGCTGCTGATCAGGACTTCTCCGCCTCCTATTGAGGCTCCGACTATCTCTGAGATATTGCCGCTGACTCCGGTGATTATGAATTTGATGGTGTTTGGATGTACGGGACCCAGGTCCTTCTTTACAAACTCGTACTCAAGGCCTGCTTCTTTAGCCAGCTCATAGGCATTAACAAGTCCCGGATCCGAGGGCGAAAGTCCCAGTATTCCTGCAAGCAGGGCGCGGTCTGTTCCGTGGCCTTTATAGGTGGTCTGGAAGGATCCGTGAAGCTGGAATGTGACTTTTTTGATCTCTTCTCCGCAAAGGCTTCTTGCGATCCTTGCAAGCTTTGCAGCGCCGGCGGTATGCGAGCTTGAAGGCCCGACCATTATCGGCCCGATCACATCGAAAATGCTGTTAACCTTCTTCATTTTCTTTCCCTTCTTCCGTTTCTTCTGCTTTGCCTGGCGCAGCCTCGATGCTGCTGTCGAACTCGGGTTCGGGCATCCAGTTGATGGTAAGGCGCTGGGTAAAGCTCTTGTCCGCAGGATCATTGAGGTTTGCTTTGGGCAGCTCCTCGCTTATAAGATCCTCCAGCTTAAGTGCTTCGTAGTCCGTAAAGCTCTCCGGGAGCACTATCTCCTGGTCAAGCTCAGCCAGTATGTCCTGACGGGTCTGGGCTTCTCCGCCCTTTGCGCTGAGCTCCACATCCGGCAGCTCTGTCTTGCCGAATTCTATTTCAGGGTTTTCTTCTTCTATTTCGTCCAGCTTTATCGCTGAAAGCTTTATTTCAGCAGGCTCCTGGGTCTCGGCTTCCGCTGCCGGGGCTTCTTCTTTAGACCTGCTTCTGAGGCTTGGGAAGATGACCGGCCTCTTAAGGTAGGGCCATTTGCTTTCTTCAGGTTTTTCTTTTCTGACAGCTTCAGGCTCCGCCTGCTCTTCGGATTTTGCTTCCGCAGGCTGGCTTTCTTCTTTGGTTTCTTCGGACTTTGATTCCTCAGGCTCTGATTCTTCGGGAGTGCCTTCTTTTTCTATTTCTTTTGGCTGGGCTTCCTCTGCTGCAGGCTTTTCAGCCTTTGCAGCTTCTTCGACGCCGTTATCCGCTTCCGGAGCACTGGTTTCATTCTGAGGCTCTTCGGCGATCACAGCCGGTGTCTCGTTTTCCGGCACTTTGTTTTCAGGCGCTTCGTTATCGAATCCCAGTTCCTTTGCAGCTTCCTTTATCTCTTCGCTTTCTTCCTTGGAGAATGCGATGGTCTCTCTTGTTGCAGGCTGTCTGGACCTGCGCTCGGCTTCGCGCTCAAGACGCTTTTCCTCGCGCTTCTGCTCCTCTTCTTCCTTCTTCTTTCTGCGGGTCTCGGCCTTTATCCTCAGCTGTTCCTCTCTGGATAGCTTTCTGAGTTCGTCTCTCTGACGGCGCTTTTCCTCCGCTGCCTGCTGCTTAGCTGCAGCTCTTGCCTTGACTTCGTTTGCCTTCTCTTCGGAGCTTCTGCTTTCGCTGAACATGGTGTAGATCAGCATGCTGAAGCCGTTGATTATGAAAGAAGCCCCCACCAGCATCAGCGGCGTGTCGGTGGATATGGCGCTTGGCATCATCATGATAAGGCCGAGCACCGTGGTGGGTATAGCGAAGACTATCACCTTAGCCCAGTCCTTAGGACGGTAGCGGCTGATGTCGAAGCTTTGGGCTATGCGGCTTGCGCCGGAAATGACCAGAAGGCTGCCGAAGAATATCGGAAGCATGGCATCCTTGACTTGGTCGTTGATAACGACAAAGCCAAAGAGCGCCATTACTATGCCCTCCACGAGCACTGTATCGGTGACCCTGCGCGCCCTGCCGGAGACCAGATAGGCAGCGCAGATGCAGATCCCTGCGATCAGCATAGCCACTCCTATGGGGAAGGCCAGGGCTGAAAAGTTATAGCTTGACATCCACAGGAAGCAGAGCGCGCCGATGACGGTCAGCAGTACTCCTGCGATAGTTGTTAGTATCCTCATATATCGTTTCCTCTTATAGGGTAAGTTCACAAAATGACAGTATAGTATAACATTTCACAACAGAATTAGCGAGTATTTTTGATAATTTGCCGGCTTTGTGATATGCTTTCTTTATCGCATACAGGATGTACCGGAGGAAGGTCGCATATGGAGAATAAGGCGCATTACGACATAGTCATCGTGGGGGCGGGAGCCTCCGGACTTATGGCTGCCATCAGGGCGGCTCAGATCCGTAAAGACATAAAGATCGCTGTTCTGGAAAAAAATGATGAGCCGGCTAAAAAGCTCTATGCCACAGGAAACGGCCGCTGCAATTATCTCAATAAAAACGCTGTGCCCGGAGATTATTACTGCAACGAGTTCCCCGGAAGCATAGCTGATGCTGCGGAGATGGTCATCAGCAAGGAGGCCATTCCTGCGCTGACGGAGACTTTCCGTGGGCTGGGCATAGAGCCGAGGGAAGAAGCCGAAGGGCGCATGTATCCCAGGTCCCAGCAGGCTAAAAGCGTTGTGACGGCTCTTGTCCGGGGCGCTGCTGCTCTTGGCGCTGAGATCGTCTGCAATGCGGAAATAGAGAGCATCACAAAAGGAGAGCATTTTACTGTTGCCTTCAGCGACGGCGATATGATCACTTCCGAAAAGCTGATATTAGCCTGCGGCGGCAAAGCCGGCATACAGTACGGCTGCACCGGTGACGGTTACCGCTATGCCAGGTCCTTCGGGCATGAAGTCATCAAGCCCATACCTGCGCTCACCCAGCTGGTCTGCGAGGAAAACATGCAGGAGCTGCACGGTGTGAGGGCTGAGGGGCGCATATCTCTTCTGAGCGTACACGACGGCGCAGTAAGCGTGGAAGCAGAGGACAAAGGCGAGATACAGTTCACAAAGGAAGGACTGTCAGGCATCTGCACCTTCAATATAAGCCGCTTTTTCAAAGTTGCCGAGGGCGTTCATTACAGAGCGGAGCTGGATCTGATGGAAGAATACAGCGAGGAGAAGCTGAGGGAGATGATGCTTGAGCGCCGCCTTAAATTTCTGAACGGAAATGCAGGGGATCTGCTTCTTGGGCTGCTTCCCGAAAAGCTCGGCAGATATCTTGTGAAGCGGGCCGGACTTGACCCCGATGCCACTATGGCTTCGCTTTCCATACCCACTGCGGAGAAAATAGCAGGGCTTTGCAGGAGCCTTGAATTTGAGCTTACCCAGACCAAGGGGTGGAAAGAGGCTCAGGTTACGGCAGGGGGCGTTGCGCTTTCCCAGCTGGATCCCGAAACGCTGGAATCCACTCTGGTTCCGGGACTTTACTTTGCAGGAGAGCTGCTGGATATAGATGGTCCGTGCGGAGGCTACAATCTGACCTGGGCTTTCGGCTCCGGCTTTATAGCAGGGCTCAATGCGGCCAGAAGTCTGTAAAAACAGCGAGATCATTGGATTTTTGCATATTTGGAGAACTTTGTGTTTGTACTTCACGGAATAAAAATCAGAGCCGGTAAAGGCTCCCCCGAGGGCGATGAGCTTCGGGCTGCTTTGCTTGCTTCGGCGGAGAAAAAGCTAGGCGTAAAAGCCGGAAGTCTGAAGCTTGAACGCATCGTAAAGGAGTCTTTAGATGCAAGGGAAAAGCCCGATATCTACAGAGTCTTCAGCCTCGGACTGAGTTCGGATGCAGGGACTGATGCGCTGTCCCGGTCTGCGGAAAAGCGCAGGCTTCAGTACAGCCTGGAGGAAGAAAAAACCTTTTCTTTCGGTAAGCCGGCAAGGAAAATGGCTCACAGACCCATAGTCTGCGGCTTCGGCCCCTGTGGCATTTTTGCGGCGCTGGTGCTGGCGGAGCTGGGGCTTAAACCCATAGTTCTTGAGAGGGGCAGCTCCATGGAAAAGCGCATGGAAGCTGTGGAACGCTTCTGGTCGGAAGGAACGCTGGATCCTTGTACTAATGTTCAGTTCGGCGAAGGCGGCGCAGGCAGCTTTTCGGACGGGAAACTGACCACCGGCACCAGGGATGCCTCGCAGCGCTATATACTTGAACAGTTCGTAGCAGTGGGAGCTCCGGAGGATATTCTGTGCAAGCATCACCCACACATCGGAACGGATGTGCTTCGCGGGGTGGTCGTGAATCTCAGAGAGAAAATAAAGGCTCTCGGGGGCGAGGTGCTTTTCGATACGGAGCTGAAGAGTCTTGATATCAGGGACGGACGGCTCGCCGGAGTTACTGCCGGAGATAATGAGTATTTCCCTGCGGACACGCTCATACTGGCACTTGGACACAGCGCCAGAAATACGGTAAGAGAGCTTCATTCCGAGGGTATCTATATGGAGCCCAAGCCGTTTTCCATGGGAGTGCGCATAGAGCATCCTCAGGAGCTGATAGATATTGCCCAGTACGGAGCGCCTCACCAGCAGCTGGGACTTCCCGCGGCTGAGTACAAGCTCAACTGCAGGACCTCATCAGGAAGAGGCGTCTACAGCTTCTGCATGTGCCCAGGAGGCTATGTGGTGGCATCCGCTTCAGAGACGGGTGGCCTGGTGACAAATGGCATGAGCAACCGTGCCAGAGACAATATCAACGCCAATTCGGCTCTCCTTGCGGATGTAAGACCGGAGGATTTTCCGGATCCTTCGGATCCCCTGTCAGGCATGGAGCTGCAGGAGAAACACGAAAGGCTTGCCTTTGAACTTGGCGGCAGCAGCTACAGAGCGCCTGCTCAGTATCTTGCGGAGTTTATGGCGGAAAACGCGTCAGATGAGCTTCCTGTGTCTGCGGAAAATGAGGCTCTCATCCTGCGTTTTGGTCTTGCAAAGCCCAGCTACCGCCCTGGCGTGAGCTTTACCGATATCGAAAAATGCCTGCCCGGCTTCGTCAGCGACGCCCTTAAAGAAGCCCTGCCTGTGCTCGGAAGAAAGCTTAAAGGCTTCGACTACCCCGGAGCTCTTCTTACTGCAATCGAAAGCCGCAGCTCGGCACCTTTCCGCATAAAGAGGACTGCCGAAGGTCTGGCAATGGATGGGGACGGCAATCCGATTGAAGGCCTTTACCCCGGAGGAGAAGGCGCGGGTTATGCGGGCGGCATAATGTCAGCCGCAGCGGACGGCGTGCGGCTTGCCCTTCTGGCAGCGGGGGCTGTAAAGCCCTGATCAGCCAGCTCCGAAGCAGCAGGGCAGGACCGGAAGACCGACCTAAACTACCCAAAAGCATAATTGAAACTGAAGACCTCCTGTGGTATCCTTTTTTCAGGAACCAAGGAGGTTTTAAAATGCGTAAAAACAGAATCGCGGCACTGGCCATGGCCTGCGCCCTTATATTATCCCTGCTGGCAGGCTGTACAAACGGCGGCAGCGGGAACGGCAGTAAAGAGCCCTCTCAGACACCCTCGGAAGGGGCGGTCATAGTAAGCACGGCGCTGGAGTTTCTTGAAGCCATAAATATGGATACGGAAATCTTCCTGAAAGCCGGGACCTACAATCTTTCTGAGGCCATTTCCTCCATTGAGGACCGGGACGCATGGGGCATAGATCATCCCTTTGTATATCTGACCCCGGAGGTGGACAGCTGCACTGTGGAGATAATCTGCGCACACAACCTTAAGATCTGCGGCGAGGGAACCGGACTGGTGGAGATCATACAGGACGATCCCTATGCGGACGTGCTGAATTTTTCCTATTGCAACAACATATCCATCGACCACGTGACCATGGGTCACAAGGAAGCAGCCCACTGCGACGGCAACGTGATAGAGCTGTATTACTGCAAGGGCTGCAGTTTCGACGCTCTGGACCTTTACGGCTGCGGCACCTACGG
>JAFRWH010000292.1 GCA_017438085.1 Bacillota bacterium | reverse complement strand
GCCCCTCCGTCCTGTACCTTGTCCCTCGGTGGGTACCATCACCTGCATATTTCCGTGCATTATATGAAGAATATAATAAGAACGTGTTTCCCCTAAAACCTTTCTTTCTTCTATCGACTCAATCGTCCCCGCCCCATGCATGGGGTATACGACCTTGTCTCCAATAGAAAACATATCTATCCCTCCATGCTTGGATTATATCAAAAATATCGATAGCAGTCAAACTAAAAATCGAAATATATCATTCCAATACTTTTATGTCAATAAAATTTTTACTTATACTAATATGTCATAATATTATCTATACTACTGGGAGACTGAACCAGAAACAGCTGCCCTGTCCGGGGGTGCTTTCCACGCCGTAAACAGCGTGATGCTTTTCAAGTATCTCTCTCGCTATGGACAGTCCCAGTCCGGTCCCGCCGTTCTGGCTTCTCGTGCCCTGGCGGCTGGCCTTTTCGTAGCGGTTCCAGATATTGTCCAGATCCTCCTTGGCTATGCCTATGCCATGATCGCGGATCTCGCACTTTACCATGCCCTTATCCCTGCTGAATCGTATGTCCACGTCCCTGCCATCGCCGCTGTAGCGCACAGCGTTGGATATGAGATTGGCGATGACCTGCTTTATCCTGTGCTCATCGGCCTTTACCATAACAGGCTCCGGCAGAGCCTCGAACTTGAAGCGGAAGCCGTCGGATTCCTCCAGCACCTTATATATGCCCAACACCGACTCCGCAGCCTTCTGGATGTCCACATCCTTCAGGTCCATCTTTTCCGTGCCGGACTGTAGCTTTGAAAGGGTAAGTATGTCACCCACCAGCTCGGACAGCCTGTCAGTCTCATCCACGATAACCTGCAGATGCTCGTCCCTGCGCTCCTTGTTATCTCCTGAGATATCCCTTATGAGCTCGGCGTAAGATTTGATCATGGTAAGAGGCGTCCTGAGGTCGTGAGAGACATTGGCCAGCAGGTCCTTCTGCAGCTGGTCAGACTTGCTGAGGTCGTCTGCAGCCTGGGTCAGAGTGTGCGAAAGGTCCTCGATCTCCGTATAGCCCTGCACGTCGAAATCTATATCGTAGTTTCCTGCGGAAAGCTGCTTGGCCTTGGCATTCAGCTCCGTTACAGGCTTTGCAAGTATGCGTGTATAGAGCAGCGCGATGATGCCTGCCAGGATTATGGAGAATATGGTGGCTATCAGAAGCTGGGAGCTCATGATCTCCGCAGCCGGCCCCAGAGGGGTCAGAGGAGTGATCACATACACATAGGCGTCCGCCCTGAAGGGACTCTCCACCTTTGATGCGTTCACAAGCAAGGTCTTTTCGCCGTTGCTCTCCATGTAGAAGCTGATCTTATCCTGCTCGCCCAGAAGCAGCATGGCCCTGGCCTTGTCGACTATCATCGTCCCGTTGACCGCAAATCTGCCGTAGGGCATCTTGGACGCAGACGATATGCTGCAGCTTCCGTCTACCGACTCCACATATACATACATGTCAGTATCTCTGGAAGTTTCCATCAGCGCCTGGCTCATCTGGTCAATATCCAAAGTCTCCGGGGCCGAATACTGCTGCGTAACAGCCTCCATGGTGGTCTTCGCCCGTCTTTCCATTACCTTTTCGTAGTATTTGCCTGAAAAACCGGACTGAAGCATCCACAAAAAGCTCATTATAATAATGGCGAACAGCAGCAGCGCTGTCGTCAGTCTGAAACGCAGGCTGTTGAAATCCAGCCTGCGCCTGTTTGAAGTCTTATGACTGTCTGCCATATCTTCCCCGATCCGTCCCGGTGAATATCCCGGGACCTGCTACTCCTCGAATTTGTAACCTATGCCTCTGACTGTGGAGATCTTGTCTCTGTATTCGCCCAGACGGCTGCGCAGATTCTTGATGTGGGTATCTATGGTGCGGTCATCGCCGTAGAATTCGTAGCCCCAGATGTCGGAAAGCAGCCTGTCTCTGGAGAGGGCGATGTTCTTGTTCTGCATCATGTAGACCAGGATCTCGTACTCCTTGAGGGTGAGTTCCACTTTTTCACCGTCTACGGTGACGGTCCTGGACTCGGTGTTCACTTCTATGCCGCCGGAGCGGAGCACAGTCTCTGTCTTGGCTTCAGCGTTCCTGCCGCCTCTTGCCAGCACCGCGGCGACCCTTGCGAAAAGCTCTCTGGGGCTGAAGGGCTTGACCACGTAGTCATCCACGCCAAGCTCAAAGCCGTAGAGCTTGTCGTATTCCTCGCCTCTTGCGGAGAGCATTATTACCGGGATATCCTTGTCACGCTTGATCTGCTTGCAGGCGGTATAGCCGTCCAGCTTGGGCATCATGATGTCCATGATTATCAGATCGTAATCGTTCACGAGGCATTTGTTCACAGCTTCCATGCCGTCTGCTGCCTCGTCAGTTTCGTAATTGTTGAAAGCCGCATATTCCTTGATGACGTTCCTGATCATTTCCTCGTCATCTACGATCAGTATCTTAGCCATATATAAACCTCCTTAAAGAGTTTTTACAATTATGCTTATTTATCGGCGAACGTCAAGTGTTCTCAAGGCTGCGCTTTTTAATCTCGCATCAGCCTCCGAAGTCGGCCGCTGCTCAATTAAGCGCTAGCCCACGGCCTTTCGAAGCACTTGCCGCTTCGCCTTCTATAATTCATATTTTGTTATCTGATGATACTCAGATCTCATGAAGCTATTGTGAAGACAGTGTGTCAGCTTTTGAAATTGCTTCCTTTATGTCCGTGATCCCTATAAGCTGCAGATTCTGCGGCTTTTCCCGCAGCTTCTCCATGCTCCTTCTCGGCAGGAACAGGATGCGGAAACCCATGCGGTCCGCCTCCCTCACCATCTTCTCTGCATTCTGCACAGGACGGAGGTCTCCTGTAAGCCCTATCTCCCCTATGGCAATGGTGCCCTTGGGGAGCTTTACGCCCTTCTCCCCGGACCAGATAGCAAGAGCCACCGCCAGGTCCGTGGAGGTCCCTTCAGGCCTCAGTCCGCCCACTATGTTCACGAAAATATCTCTGTTTATCAGAGTGAGCTTAGCCTTTCTCTCCAGCACAGCCACTATCATGCCAAGCCTTGAATTGTCTATGCCTATGGCCGTGCGCCTTGCAAAGCCCACATTGGTGGGAGCCGTAAGAGCCTGGATCTCCAGAAGCAGCGGCCTTGTGCCCTCGTAGACCGCAGCGGCAAGAGAGCCCTCGCTGCTGTCCTCGAGGCCTTCGAGGAAGCTGGCTGACAGATTTTCTATCTCCACCAGCCCTTCCTCCCGCATCTCGAAAGCGCCTATCTCCGAGGTGGTTCCGAAACGGTTCTTGTTAGCTCTCAGTATGCGGAGCTCCTGACTGCGCTCGCCATTGAAGGACAGCACGGTGTCCACCATGTGCTCCACTATCTTCGGACCTGCCAGTTCGCCGCTTTTTGTAACGTGAGCCACTATAAATACGGGTATATTCCGCCCTTTTCCTATATTCATCAGTATATTGCCGCAGGCGCGCACCTGGGATACACTGCCGGGGGAGGACTCGTAATCTTCGGTATACAAGGTCTGAATGGAGTCGATGATCAGAAAGACCGGATCCAGATTCTCCACTGCAGCCATGGCCAAGTCCAGACTGGTCTCGGAAAGCACATAGAGATTGGACAGATCCCCCTTGCAGACTCTGTCAGCCCGCATCTTGATCTGCTCCTCTGATTCCTCGCCGGAAACATAAAGCACCTTGCCGTATTTCTGGCTTATATAAGCTGCCGCCTGAATAATTATCGTGGATTTTCCTATGCCGGGTTCGCCGGAGATAAGGGTAAGGCTGCCTTCCACCAGACCGCCCCCAAGCACTCTGTTCAGTTCACCTATGCCTGTGTCCAGCCTGCTGGTCTGCCCGGATCTGAGTTCGGTGATGGGCTGAGGTCCCTTATGCCTTTCAGATGCCTCTGAGAGCCCCTTACGGCGTCTCTGGTCGCCTTCTGAGGGCTCAATGACCTTTTCCTCTACGAAGCTGTTCCAGGCCCCGCAAACGGGGCATTTTCCGGCCCAGCGGGGGCTTTCGGAGCCACACTCCTGACACACGAATACTGTTTTTGCTTTCTTTGCCATGTCCTTCTCCGAAGTAAACAAGAATCATTCAATTCAATGATTTGCCAAATATTTCAATTTATTTTAACTTTTATGTATAAATATGTCAATAAAGAATCGTCTTTTCATGAAGACCGCAGATACAATGCCCTGCTTCTGAATAGCCGCTTCCGACAGTACACAGCATTACCATTTTCCCGGATGCATTACATCTGACAGGGAGGGCTGTACCTGAGGCAGCTTCTCTGCACCGTCTTCCGGCAAACCTAAGCCTATATAACAGGGCATTACCCAGCCATCAGGCGCGCCTACAGCCTTGCAGACTTTATACATCTCCTCACCCACAGGGATGCGCATGGAACATGCATAACCCTCAGCTGAAGCAGCCAGAAAGAGGTTTTCTATCATGCACCAGGCAGCAGCAAAGCTGTTCAGCGCATTTACGGATACCCTCTGTCCGCTCGGAAAATCATTCTCGAGAAGCTTTGCAAAAGGCGGCGCAGCCTTAAAAAAGGGCAGGATCAGGCAGCCGCTCTTTTCAAGCATAGTATACTGACGAGGCATGGCATATCCGAACATGGCCTTCTGGGCGGCCACTTCCGGTGTGAGTTCAGTCCCGCTTGCAGCCAGAGCCGCAGGCGCAGCAGCGGAACTCACCTTTCCTGCTTTAGCTATTTCCGCCACTGCCTGAAGCGCTGTTTCTTTTTCCTCAGAAGAGCGGAGCACTACAAACTGCCACTCCCTCAGATGATTGTTGGATGGAGCCTTCAGGGCTGCGCCAAGAATGCGCTCAACAGCATCCTGAGGGACCTCATCCCTTTTCAGCTCCCTGACGGTCCTCCGTGATTCAACAGCTTTATAAAAATCCATTTTCATCCCTCCTTTTGAAAATGAAGGTCCCAAAGGACCTTCATTTCGATTTTTCTGTATAGGTGTTGCCAAAGGGTTAGGCGTTCTCTAACGTCCGCTTGCAACGGCTCAAGCTTCGCCTTCAGCTCGCTTTTGCCGGCAAGCTTGCGTAAGGAACCTACCGCAGCTCTGTCTTCGCCTTTGGCTCGCCAATCGCTGGGTTAGGCGTTCTCTTCCTCTTCCTTGTGAGCTTCGATGATCTTCTGAGCCAGCTGGCCGGGAACTTCGGAGTAACGCTCAAAGCTCATGGTAAAGCTTCCTCTTGCCTGAGTCATAGCTCTCAGATCATTAGCATAGCTGAAGAGCTCGACCTGAGGAGCTTCTGCGATCAGCTTCTGCAGTCCGCCGTGCATAGGCTCCATACCGAG
>JAFRWH010000291.1 GCA_017438085.1 Bacillota bacterium | reverse complement strand
GGCGACCTTGTCATCAACGGTTCCGGAGGCACCCTGGAATGCGCTATACGCGGCGGCAACGAAGATTCTTATCTGACATTGAATGATGTCACATATTACACCAAAGAGTTTTTATACAGCGACTATTACTGCACTTTTGACTGGACCAGCTGCTGCTGGGAACTGACTGCTTCCAAAATGTACCTGACCGGTGATATATACATTGGCGGTGAGTACGGAGTAGATTTCGTACTGGATGATGAGTCGGAAATACATCTGGAAGATCTTGACCTTTCTGCAGCAAACACTGATTCCCTGATTGAAAACATGGAGCCTTTTTTGCCGGAGGGTGTAAGCGCCGAGCAATCAGATGGCTATATTACCTTCGTCGATGCTACCGGAATGGATGTCAGCGAAGTCATACTTATGACTGAGGATGCACGCAAGGGTACTTCTGATGTTCCGGTCAATCCACAGCCTGCTGAGGTCCCCAGCGCGCCTATCAAAGGAGATCTGGACGAAGCTCCTATCGATGAGTACAAGATGATAGGCAAAGGCGCTGCTCCGGAACCTAAGCAGCAGGATTACAGCTGGTATAATTTCAACGATCTGGATCCCTATGCTCAAGGCCTTTACAGCATACTGCAGAGAGATACCGCTTACGGTACCTATATCAGCGCCCATCCTGAAGACGAAGAGGATCTGACTAACCCTGCCAATTTTAAGCTTCCCGAAGAAGACGAGGTCTACTACACCGATTACGAGATAGAAGACGAGACTGTGCAGGAAGCCGAATACGAAGCCTGGGTGTGGCTGGCCGGCGAAAGCAAGTACAGGCTGGCCGAGCAGTCCTTTAGAGGCGGCGACTTCTACACCGTGGATGCATCAAAGGCTGATAAGTCCATCAATTACGGCGCTCTGGAGCCAGGCGCTGTGGTAAAGAATACCGCTTTCAATGGCATCTATGTCACCAGCCTCAAGAAGTCCGGAAATCCCAACTACGATGCGGAATCCAAGACCATAAAAGAAAATATATTCGCCAGCTTTGAGGCCTTCGACCTCGACCATCCCGAGATCTTCTGGCTCACCGGAAGCACCAAGGTAAGGGTCACTACAGTCACAAAGGGCGGACAGTCCACATCCTTCTATTTCCTGGTTCTTGCTGATGACAAGGGCTTCTCAATGCTGCAGGATGGCTATGCAACACCCGGAAAGATCGACAATGCTGTAGCCACAAGAGACAGCGCAGTCAAAAAGATACTTGACACTATTCCATCTTCAGGAAACTACACTCAGAAGATCAAAGCACTGAATAAGTGGCTGACCGAAAATAACGAGTACAACAGGACTAAGGATCTGACCACCATAGGCTTTGTGCCTCACAGATCTATCAGCGCCCTCACAGGAAAGACAGGTACCAACGGTCCCGTATGCGACGGCTATTCAAGAGCCTTCAAGCTGCTCTGCGACCGTCTTGGCATACCCTGCATGCTTGTGGCAGGCAACGCTTACGCTAAGGCCGGTGTGGCTCCTGAATACCACATGTGGAATCAGGTGAAGCTGGAAAACGGCATCTGGTACGGCGCTGATATCACCTGGGACGATCCTCTGGTGACTGACAAGAACGGCGCCCGCTCAGGCTATGAAAACGAATGGTTCCTGCTCGTATCCAAGGATACCGTTATCAACGGACTGAGCTTCGGCGTATCCCATCAGCCCCTTGGAAGCATGAGTGTCAACATCAATCCCTTCGCGGATGTTTACCTCGATGATTACTATGGGACCTCTGTTGAATGGGCCTTTAACCATGTTCCGCAGATAACCGACGGTGTCACCAAGACTAAGTTCGCTCCCGAAAGGACTGTAAACCGCGGCCAGGCTGTGACCTTCCTATGGAGAGCCATGGGCTGTCCAAAGCCGAAGTCATATGTAAACCCCTTTGAGGATGTAAAGTCTACTGATTTCTTCTATGAACCAGTACTTTGGGCGTTCTACAATGACACGCAGGTTACAGATGGTAAATCCAAGACCCGGTTTGCTCCATATGATAATGTTACCCGTGGTCAGATGGTAACTTATCTTTGGAGGACCATGGGCAAGCCCGGTGAGACCGGACAGGGTCAGTACTATGAGGACCCTGAACGCTGGGCAAACAGCAAGAACATGCTGTCAGGTACACTCAAGAAATATAACACATTTGAGGACTGCCCGAGAGGCGATGTTGTATTCTACCTCTGGGAAGTGCTGAAGTAGGCATAGTTGGTATTATAGTAGCCGGGGCTTTATGCCCCGGTTGTTTTTGTGTCTGAAAAACGCTTTAACGCGATAATATGGTGAAATTTCTTATAGACCTGACAAGTTTATGTTGATATAATTAACATGTATAAATATTTTGCTCTTTTGGGTAATATCTGCAGCGGCTTAGTGGCGCATACGGATCTCGTAGAAGGAGAAGAACAATGAAACTGAAAAGGAAATTTATATCACTGGCACTGACGCTGTGTCTGTTGATCTGCATGGTCCCCCTGAGCGCACAGCCGGTGTATGCGCTGACTGGTGATTACTCAATCACCATTAATAATGGATCTGATACCGATTTTCAAATAAGGATTCGGGATATAGGTCTGTATTCTGCGGATGATCCTTATCTGGATTATGCAAATGAGGGAACAGACGTAGTGTTGGAAGCAATACATCCTGAAGGCTGGTATCTGGATTCATTCAATACGAATCCTGCTTATCTTGCTGATTCAAGTTTCAGCGGAAGCATACAAGAATCCGATGTTGATATATATATGTTCACCATGCCTTCTCAGAATGTCGAGATCAGCGCCTGGTTTGCACAGTATCCTATAAAAGTCAGCGGAGCTCTTCCTGATTCTGATGTATATTTTGATTCATTGTCAGACGCGCTGGAATATATAGATACCTACGGCGGCGATGAAGAGACGATCACATTTTATGGACCGATCACAGAAGACGGAAATATGACCATTACTGATCATGATATCATATTCGATCTGAATGAAATGGATGTCCGGTTTGGCACTATAAAAACAAACCAGTACATTACCATAAAAGGTCCCGGTTCTTTCGATTGTGCTATCATGAATGACAGTGATTCAGGCACGCTGACGATAAGCGATGAAGCCAGTGTTTACTGTCAGGACATCATAGATGAATGCTCCTACGGTAATTATTGCCTTTACTGGAGATCATTGGCTTCAGAATGTGTGAGTTTATCCGGAAGCGGCAACACTCTGATTCTTTCAGGTGATATTTATATAGGCGGACACAGCAGTTCATCTCTTCGCTTGGACAGCGGTTCGCAGATCGAAATGACAGGGCTCACAAGCTTTGTCGCGGGTAACGCGGATCTGGCGGAGTCTATTGCGGATAATTTCAACAATGATTCCAGTCCTAAACTTCCTACAGAAGTCGTTGCGAACCCGAATAATTATGAAGTTCAATTCCTTGATCGTTCCAGCAGTGAGAAGAAAACTGAATTTGTTATAAAAGACTATACCTATTATCCTATCACCGTGACCAATGGTAGCTCGAAATATGGAAATACGCCAATAACAGAAGCTACCGAGGGAACGCAGGTCAACATAGAGGCTGATGCCCCCGAGATCCATAAGGAATTCAAAGAGTGGACCATTGATTTGGGTGATGTGACCTTAGCAAACAAAAACGCATCAGCCACATCATTCTCTATGCCGGACTCCAGTGTAAGCTTAGCAGCCACATATCAGGATATCCAGTACACCATCAACTGGTACGATGAAGACGGCACTACGCTACTGAGTTCTGAATCAGCGATTTACGGCACTGCATATACAGCGCTCCACCCACCGACGCCGGAAAAGGCTGCTGATGATGATTATCATTACATATTTAAGGCCTGGACACCGGAAGTGGTGGATGTAGAAGCTAATGCTGATTATGTAGCCGGCTATCTTTCTGAAGAGCATAGCTGGGGTACACCAACCTACGAGTGGAGCACAGATAACAGCCAGGTGACTGCACTGATCATTTGCACTAATTCTGACTGCGGTCATGATATCGCAGAGACTGTAGCTACCAGCATAGACGAAACCACAGCTACCTGCGATGTTCCCGGCAATACCACATATACAGCAACATTCAGCAATACTCTGTTTGCGGATCAGACAAAGGATGTGACAGGAGTAGCTTTAGGTCACGACTGGGGCGAACCGACTTATGTATGGTCTGACGATCACAGTGAGTGCACGGCAACAAGAGTATGCAGCCGCGATGCAAGTCATATGGAGACTGAAACAGCTATTGCCATCCTTACAGAGACTCCCGCCACATGCCTCGCAGACGGACAATACGAATATTCCGCAAGCTTCAGCAATGCGGCATTCACAGATCAGAGCGATACTGTAACTATCCCCAGACTGGCTCATGATATGGAACATCATGATGCTGTAGCAGCTACCTGCTCTGCTGAAGGAAGTGTGGAATACTGGCACTGCTCCGAGTGCGATCTTTACTACAGCGACGAGGAAGGAAACGACCAGATAGATCTGGCGGACACCATCACCCCGATCGATGATGAGGCTCACGACTGGGGCGAGTGGACGACTGTTACGGAGCCCTCATACACAGCAGAAGGCCTCAAGAGACGCGTCTGCAATATCGATGACTCCCACATCGAAGAAGAGCCCATAGCCAGACTGGTGCCAGAAGATGACGATGATGACGATGACGACTACACTCCGCCGACATCTGTTCCGGACGAGGATAACAACAAGTCTGTCACTCTGGTTGATGCGAACGGCAGAAGCATCACTTTAGATACTTCAGATGCAGGACCGGATGCTGCGGATCCTACTCAGCAGGACTACAGCTACTATGGAAGGAGCGAGGACCCCACTTCAGTAAATAATCAGGTCTATGAAAAACTGGATGTGATCACCGATATCGTAGCAGGCGAAGCTTTGGGTCTTCAGGATACCGATCTTATGGGAGCTGTCTTCACCCTGCCAACTGTAAATGCTTCCGAGCAGGATGATTACGATGTCACCAATGTACAAGAGGCTGATTATGTGGCTCCGAATTGCCTCGCTGACGGTAATACATTATCTATTATCGAAGCTGGCACTACCGCAGGGTCAGAGTTCTACAATGTCAACCCCGCCACGGCGGATAAGACCATAAAGTATGCAGAACTCAAGCCCGGAGATGTGGTTCGTACCACTGCTTTCAATGGCATCTACGTTACCAGCCTCGATAAAAAGGCTGCCAATTACGAAGCCGAAGCCAAAACTTTAAAGAGCAATATTTTCGCAAGCTTCGTGGCATTCGATATGGACCATCCCGAAGTGTTCTGGCTTACCGGAAGCACTAAGGTACGTGTGACATCCGTCACTAAGGGCGATAAGTCTACGGCTTACTTCTTCCTTGTTCTTGCGGATGACAAGGACTTCAACATGCTTCAGCCTGATTACAAGGCTGCAGGCAGCCTGGAAGCCGGTATCAAGCTGAGGGATGACTCTGCCGCTAAAATACTGGCAAGCGTCACCGCTTCCATTCCGGCAAATGCCGACCGCAAGACCAAGGTCCAGGCTCTCAACAAGTGGCTCACTCTGAACAACGAATACAACAGGACCCCGGATCTTACCACGATAGGCTACATACCACACAGGTCCATAAGTGCACTTGCAGGAAGCACAGGAACTAACGGCCCCGTCTGCGATGGCTACTCAAGAGCCTTCAAGCTTCTCTGCGACCGTCTGGGAGTTCCCTGCATGCTCCAGTGCGGAAATGCCTTTGTAAAGGCTGGAGCTGCACCCGAATACCATATGTGGAATCAGATTCAGATGGAGGACGGAAACTGGTACGGCGTAGATATCTGCTGGAACGACCCCCTGGTGAACGGAGCGCCTGCGCCCGTAAGCGGCAAGGAAAATGAAAGCTGGCTGTTTGCAGGCAGAGATACCATGATCGGAGGACTGAAGTTTGCCGATTCTCACCAGGTACAGGCTCAGTCGGACGGTGATGGCACCTACTTCAGTAGTCTGAACATCTACCTGAGCGGTTTTGATTCCTCTCTGATCACAGGTTTTGAAGATGTGGGTCTGGGCGACTGGTTCTACGATTATGTAAGAGCACTGTGTGATAAGGGCATAATGGAAGGCACTTCTGCTGCAACATTCAGGCCCTATGCAACCTCCAACAGGGCGCAGATCGCCATGACTCTCTACAGACTGGCCGGAAAGCCCGCTGCAGATACGGAGAATGTCTTCACCGATGTTAACGAAGCTGACTGGTTCTTCGATCCCGTGCTCTGGGCTAAGGCAAACGAGATAACCGATGGTGTTACCGCTACCAGCTTTGCTCCGCTGCAGAACATCACAAGAGAGCAGCTGGTGACTCTGCTGTACCGCTACGCTGAAAGCATAGGAAAGGCCGATGAGGCTTCTGAGTCTGTTCTCGACAGATTCAGCGATAAAGCTGAAGTAAGCGCTTATGCTGTTACGCCAATGGCCTGGGCTGTCGAAAACGGCATTGTGGACGGAAAGAGCAGCACCCGCCTTGCTCCTCAGGATACAGCCAACCGCGCTGAACTGGCTGCGATACTGTGCAGATTCCTGGATAAGTAGTCCTGAAAAAAGAAAAACTCAGAATCTACCGGAAGGCTTAAAACCTTCCGGTTTTTTATTCTGTCAGGCATTTTTACATCGCATTTTGATATACATATACAGAGCTTTTGTGTTAAAATATCAACAATAATGTTTTCACACAGAATGGAGGAGCTTATGAAAAAGCCATTGATCCTTATCACACCGGACGAGTACGTCGATCCTGTGATGCACAGACCCTTTTACCTGCTCAAGCGCAGCTATGAGACAGCTGTAGCAGGAGCAGGCGCCACTCCCATCTGTCCGCTGGAGACCAGGTATTTCAACGAATACACTGAAATGGCGGACGGACTTCTTATCAGCGGCGGTATCTGGAATATCCACCCCGGCCGCTACAATGACGTTTACAAAAACAAGGACGCCAAGACCCCGGACGATATGAAGCTTTCCTTTACGAGAGACTCTCTGGAGCTTTCTCTCTGCAAGGCCTTCATAGAAGCCGGCAAGCCGGTGTTTGGCATTGGCAGAGGCATGGAGATCATCAATGTGGCTCTCGGCGGTACCATGTATCAGGACCTGAAGCAGGAACTGAACATCGATCATCCCATAGCGGGAAGCTACAAAGTCAGCCTGGCAGAAGGAAGCAAGCTGGCAGAGCTGCTCGGAACTGAGATCACCGTCAACAACTACAACAATCAGGCTATCAAGAACCTGGGCAAGGGACTGAAGTGCGTCGCAAAGAGCGAGGACGGCATAATCGAAGCCGTAGAGCACGAAAGCCTGCCAGTATTCGGCGTGCTCTGGCACCCCGAGACATACAAGACAGACGACGACATCAATTATCTGAACCACAAGGACCTGGTGGATCCACCCGAACCCACACCTGAGCTGCTGGCAAAAATGGCCACATTCATGGAGTCTGTCAAAACCAAGTCCCCGGTGCCCGGAATGCCCACCGACAGCCAGGTGGAGCGTCCCACAGATAACCCCATCTTCAATTACTTTGTGCAGCTTTGCAGAAAAGGAGCATAAGCCATGGAAAAGAAGCCTATTATTCTGATCGCCTGGGGTCCCTGCACGGATCTTCAGTTCTATTCTCAGGGCATGATGCTCACAAAGGCCTACGAGTGGGCTATCGCCGGCAACGGCGGCATCCCCATGATGCCTCTTGACATCACCTGCATCGACGATTATGTTGAGCTGGCCGATGGTCTGCTTTTCCCGGGAGCTATGAATTTCAAGCCTCTGGCAGGCATACCAATCGAATTTGCTCAGCAGGGCGGTTCCAGACGCGATGAGTTCCAGAGCCGCATCTACGAAGCCTTCAAGAAAGCCGGAAAGCCCATCATGGGCATATGCGAAGGCCACCAGAAGATAAACTGCTGCGAGGGCGGCACTCTCTTCCTGGATCTGCAGGAGACAAGCGGAGTTGGCCATATGATGACTGCTCACAGCATCAAGACTGAGCCCGGTTCCGTTATCGAAAGGCTCTGGGGCGACAATATCTACGTCAACAGCTATCATAATTTCCATGTGAACAAGCTGGGCGACGGCCTTAAGATCACTTCAGTATCTCCTCAGGGCAACTGCGAGTCTTTAGAGCACGAATCTCTGCCTATTTTCGGCTACCAGTTCCACCCCGAACGCATGAGGGGCGACAATGTATTCCCCGCTGAAGGCGCTGACGGCGACAAGCTTTTCGCTGACTTCATCCGCATCGCCGGCGAAGTAAGGGACGGCAAGGGATATAAGAAAGTGTAAAAAAACTGTACCCATGGGTCTGATGCCCATGGGTTTTTATAGTTTGCGATGAAAAGGAGTACGAACATGATACTTGCTATAACCAACGGAAAAGTCTACGACGGCACCGGAAAGGTATATAAAAAGGCGACAGTCATTGCCGAGGACGGCAAAATCAAGGCAGTAGGGGAGGATATCAAGGTCCCCGAGGGCGCAAAAGTGATCAATGCCAGGGGAAAGTGGGTGCTTCCCGGCTTTGTTGAGCCCCATACCCACATAACTCTGCTTGGCGAGCCTCAGATGAGAGGCGCAAACAGCGGAGATACCAATGAAGGCATAGACCCTGTCACCCCGCAGGTAAGGGTGATAGATGCTTTTTATCCTGAAGGGATGGCCATAGACTGGGCGCGCCGCGCAGGCTTTACCACAGCCATGGTGCTTCCGGGCTCTGCGAATGTCATAGGAGGCGAGGGCGCTGCTTTCAAGCTTGCGGATCGTCCGACTGCAGACGATATGATGATACCCGGAACTCAGGTCATGAAGATGGCTCTTGGCGAGAACCCCAAGGGCGTTTATTCCCAGACAGGAAAGATCAAGACCCGCATGGGCACCGCTGCCATACTCAGGGATACTCTCCGCAGAGCCGTGGAGTATTCCGATGCGCTGAAGGCCGCTGAAGAGGATCCTTCGAAGGCTCCGAAATTCGACAACAAGCTGGATGCTCTGGTTCCTGTGGTCCGCGGAGAAATGCTGTGCCGCATCCACTGCCACAGAGTGGACGATATAGCTACCGCAATGAGAGTATGCGAGGAGTTCAAGCTCAGATACGCTCTGGAACACTGCACCGAGGGCTACAAGATAGC
>JAFRWH010000290.1 GCA_017438085.1 Bacillota bacterium | reverse complement strand
TCCTGCAGTGTTTTCTTTTGCAGCAGAAGGTCGATGTCCAGCATGATTACATTTTCGCCATCTCCCGCTGGATCGCTTCTTCTGTCAGTCGGCCAGCATGTGGGCATGCCCACAAAATCCCCACGGGAGTTGGCGCCGAACAGCGGCATCCAGCCTTCCGTTGCGTCATTGACCTCTATGTAGACGCCTTCATCTGCAGGTCTGACTCTGTACTCCATATCTAAAAGATCCAGATTCCAGCCTACTATCGTCTTATTCTTATTTACTACCATGCTTGTACACATTATTGGTTCCCTTCTTTTACTCCCTATCGTTCGGTAGCTTGAGGTGTCTTTTTTTACCGGTCAGCCTCTATGGCCGGCCGGTATTTATATTCTATACAATTGATTACTTGTATTGTTCTACTTTGCGTATACCTCGAAGAACTGCAGGACATGTTTATGTACCAGGTCCATCACTTCTTCCTCTCTGTCAGGTTCCCTGTCGCATAGGTTTATCCATACCGTTATCGGTGATGAAAGCTGCGCAGCCATGATCTCAGTATCCGCTTCCCTAAGCATATTGCTGCGGATAAGAAATCTGATCATGCCTTCGAAGTATTTCATGATGTCTGCGTAATTCATTTTGGTCTGCAGAACGGCTAGTTCTTCGTTACGGAACTGCTCTATCAGAAGCAGCTTTCTGCCCCTGCTGATAGCGGGATCATGGACTATATATCTGACCTGACTCTGGATCATCTTCGCGGCGTCTTCGCCAGTCATCCCTTCTTTGTCTTTGGTGAATTCAGGATCATCCCAGTCTGCGTTGGCAAATATCGAATGCTCTGCATATCCGTTCAGTACTGACTCTACGACATTATCGAGTATCTCCTGCTTGCTGCTGAAATGGCTGTAAAGAGATGCCTTGCGAATCCCTACCGCGTCCGCGATCTGTGAGATGCTCGTCGCTTCATAACCATTTACGGAAAACAGATCGAGTGCGACATTCAGTATTTCGTCTCTTGTATTGCTCTTTTCCATAGTTCTCCTTTCAAAAGCAAAACATATTCGAGATCCGACACTGCTATTTTACCTACCGCTCGTTCGTTAGTCAATATATTTTCTATTCATTTTTCAGATAGCTTGTTCATGATCTCCTGCATTTTGCTTTCAAAGAACTCTGCAGGGATCAATGCGATACCCACATCATCACTCGCAACGATCATGCGGTCTCCGCCTTTTATCCCGAGATGATCCCGTGCCGCCTTGGGAATGACTATCTGTCCTCTGTCTCCAAACGTGACTGTACCCCAGATATTCTTCCCTTTTTCTGCAGGAGGAACTATTCCGACTCCTTCAAGCGTTTCCGTCTTCAGCAGGCTGTCTAGTGTCACTCCGTAAACCCTTGCGAGCAGAGCCGCTTTGTCAACATCCGGGATAGTAGCCCCACTCTCCCACTTTGCATACGCCTGACGTGAAATGTCTATCTTTTCAGCTATCTGCTCCTGCGAATAGCCATTAAGTTTTCTGAGCATGATAAGGTTGTCTTTCAGCATTTCGTCACCTCTTCAGAGATCGATTCTTTCAAAGTTCTCACACGCCTTATTATACGACATGACAGTCAGCAGTATATATAGCGTTGCCCCGGCGAGCAGAGTCAATAATTGCAGGCCGATGTGATCAAAGCCGAAAGCGTTAAGTGCTTCCATCCCCGGGAAATGATGCAATGCTTCGGTGATTC
>JAFRWH010000289.1 GCA_017438085.1 Bacillota bacterium | reverse complement strand
CGAAGGTGATACAGACCTGGAAGCCATATCTGGAATAGTGCATTGCTTGGATGATAGAAAAGGAGCAGAAAAATGATCATCGACATTCACGCTCATCCGGTGCTCTACGATGTGATAAACCCGGATGATGAGACGCTGAACTTCAGAAAGCAGCAGTTCGGTGTCTATAAATCAGGCAGAGTCCCCCTGGATTTTGCGATCCGCCTTATGGACGACGCCGGAATAGATAAGACTGTGATACTTGGAGAGGATTATTCCTCTGAAGGCTGCAGAGCTCTGGTATCAAATTCTGAGATCAGGGCTGTTGTAAATGCTGCGCCCAACCGTTTTATCGGCTTTGCAGGAGCGGACCCAAGGCGGGCGGATGCCCCGGAGACACTGGAGAAAGCCTTCAGCGAGCTCGGACTATCAGGCTTGTATCTGAATCTTTCCAGACTGCATATCTACCCTGATGATCCCAGACTGGAGCCTCTGATGAAGCTCTGCCGGGATATGGACAGGCCGGTCATCTTCAACGGGGGCTACAGCTGGATACCGGACAGCCCTGCCAAATACTCCGAGCCGGTCAGATTTGAGGATATAGCCTGCAGTTTCCCTGAACTGAAGATATGTCTGGCCCATCTTGGCTGGCCATGGCACATGGAAACTATAATGATGCTGATGAAGTACCCCAATGTTTATACGGATACTTCACTCATCTATATGGGTACATCCACACAATACTATGAACAGATATTCTGCAGAGAGATGGATATAAACTGGCTGCAGAATTCCTTTGCGGATAAAGTGATGTTTGGTTCCGATCTCCCGCGCTGGAGACAGGTCCGCAGCATGGAAGGTCTGAAGAAGCTTCCAGTAAGACAGGATGTTCTTGAGAAGATACTTGGGCAGAACGCAGAGGAATTTCTGGGATGGAGGCAGAGAGATGAACGTTAAACTCTACGAAAAGCAGATCGAGTCACAAAAGGAGTTCGACCTGATACTCATCACAGATGAAGTAAGGAATGCTGTAAAGGAAAGCGGAATACAGAACGGTATGTGCGCAGTTATAACCCAGCATACCACTACAGGTATTATCGTGAACGAAGGACTTCCCTGCGTGGAAAAGGATATTGAAATAATGCTTGAGCGCCTGGTGCCTCATGACTATCCTTATGTCCACACACATATGCTGCCATCCTATGGGACCTGTTCCGGCAACTCCCCGGGGCATCTTAAATCCCTTATTGCAGGCAACCACTGCCTGTTCCCTGTGATAGACGGCAGGCTGGTGCTGGGGCATGCTCAGGATATCTACTTTGCAGAGTTCGATGGATTGCTCAGGCGCAGGTATTATATCCACATCATGGGTGAGTAGGGCAAATGAGATTATGTGAACGCCTTCACAAAAATTTGCTTCAGCTTCAGAATTTTAATCCTAAATCATATTGACAAAGTCATAATATATCATTATATTATGTTTGATGAAATAACAGCTGTCTCTGATAAAGAAAAAGGATCAGATAACATGAAGAAAAAACCAGTAATAATCATAGCTGCGGAGGATGTCAACGACTCCTTCGGAAACGTATTCATCATGAATAAAGAATACGCAGACTGCATCAGAATGGCAGGGGGCATAGCCCTCGGCGCCGGAGACTACAGAGCTATCAGCGCTTATGCGGAGTCTGCAGATGCGCTGCTTATTCCGGGCGGCCCTGTCATGCATCCTGCAAGATATGGCGGAATAGTCACCAATTTCATGGAGATCGCCGGGTTTTCAGCCACGAGAGACGATTTTGACTTTGCCATTTTCGACGCTTTCTTAAAAGCCGGCAAGCCTATCCTGGGCATAGGCCGCGGCATGCAGGTGATAAATGTGGCTCTTGGCGGCACCTTGATCAGGGACATTCCGCAGAGACTTACAAGCGAAAACGAAATAACTGATTATTCCAACAGAGAGTTCGCTGTGGTTGACGGCACCCCCGGAGATTTCTCTCACCACTGGGGAACCCACCGCATAAGCATCGCTAAAGGCTCCGGTCTTGAAAAGCTTATGGGCAGCGAAAGCATAGTAAACAGCTTCCACAGACAGGCTGTGGATAAGCTCGGCGCAGGTCTTAAAGCTGTCGCTTTCAGCGAGGATGGCGTTATCGAAGCTGTTGAGCACGAGAGCCTTCCCATCATGGGCGTGCAGTGGCATCCCGAACATGCTTCCGAGGACTACAAAAGAGGCAGATACGAACAGGATCCGACCATTTTCGAGAGTTTTATAAAGATGATTCAGGAGGGCTGCAATGAATAAACCGTTTATCCTTATAAATGGAGGCCCCGCCTTTGACAAGACCTTTGAGGTCGACAGCTGGGGAATCAACAAGACCTATGTTCAGGCTATCGGAGCCGCAGGCGGCGCACCGGTGCTCTGCGCAGACGACTACAGTGCAGAAGACTATGCAGCAGTATGCGACGGACTTATACTCACCGGAAGCTTCTCCTACTGCCCCAGACCCGAGCTTAGGGACAGACTGAGTCAGATCGGTCAGAGCATAAGAGTCGAGTACGACAGAAAGCTGTTCAATGCGTTCTACGCTGCAAAGAAGCCTATCCTTGGCATCTGCCTCGGCCATCAGATCATAAATGTATTCCTTGGCGGAACACTCTACAGCAACTTCAAGATGCGCGACGGCATAGAGCATATGCTCTCCGCTCACAAGGTCAGGACCGAGGAAGGCTCTGTGATCAGAGATATCTTCGGAGATGGTTTTTACGTAAACAGCCGTCACAATAACGCAATAGAGACTCTTGCTCCCGGACTTAAGGTGACTGCCTGGTCTCCCGATGGTGTGATCGAGGCGATAGAGCACGAGACTCTTCCAATCTGGGCCTTCCAGTTCCATCCAGAACGCATGAGAGGCGATCTTCCCGATCCACCTATGGGTCCGGATTCCACAGATCTGTTCAGATGGTTCGTGCAGAAGTGCAGATAAACAGTTAACACACATGTTCTTGAGGTGAAGAAATGGATGAATCCAAGATCCTGCTGGAAACAGTCGATCTGAAAAAATACTTCGAAAACAAGAAATTCCTCAGCCCCAAAACTGTTCTCAAAGCAGTAGATGGCATTGATCTGGTAGTGCATCAGCATGAGACCGTCGGTCTGGTTGGCGAGTCCGGATGTGGCAAGTCTACTCTGGGCAGAGCTATTCTCAAGCTGCATGAGCCTACATCGGGAAAGATCATATTCAAGGGCAGCGAGATACAGGATTACAAGTTCAATCAGATGCGCGAGATACGCAGGCAGATGCAGATGATCTTCCAGGATCCGTTTGCATCCCTGAACCCCAGATATAACATTCTTCAGGCAGTCCGCGCTCCTCTGGATGTAGCCCAGATAGGCACTCCTAAGGAAAGAAACGACAAGGCTATGGAAATGCTCAGCTACGTAGGTCTCAATGAGAGCTTCGCTGAAAAGTATCCCCACGAAATGTCCGGCGGCCAGCGTCAGAGAGTGGTTATAGCAAGGGCTATGATAATAGATCCGGATTTTGTAGTCTGCGATGAGCCGGTATCTGCGCTCGACGTATCGGTAAGAGCTCAGGTACTGAACCTGATGAAGAAGGTCCAGAGCGAAAAGCAGGTCTCATATCTGTTTATATCCCACGACCTGAGCGTGGTCCGCTATCTCTGCGATTCCGTGAATGTAATGTATCTTGGAAAGATCGTGGAGTCCGGAAGCAAGGAAGACATTTTCGATCATCCCCGTCATCCTTATACTAAGGCGCTGCTTTCAGCGATACCGATCCCTGATGTAGCAGAGCGTCCGAAACGCATAGTTCTTGAGGGCGACGTACCAAGCCCCCTCAATCCTCCTTCAGGCTGTCATTTCCGCACTCGTTGTCCATATGCGACTAAAGAGTGCGCGGAAATGGAGCCGGAGCTTAAGGCTGTGGAGGGGAACCATAAGGTTGCCTGCCACTACAGTGAAAAGCTCAGCTAAAGATATATACGCAAATGCGCTTATATAACAAATGTAATTTATTGTGTTAAAGAGAGGTAAAACAAAATGAACAACGCAAAAAAGGCACTTGCCCTTGTGCTTGCTATGATCATGCTTGTCTGCTTCGCAGCCTGCGGTGGTGAAACCGGCGGAAATACAGATAGCCAGCCCACACCCGCTACAACCGGTGGCGAAGAAGTAAAAGCCAATGATACTACCATCACAATGGCATATACCCAGGCATGGGACTCCCTGATGCCCTATTATTCCGCATCCGGTTCCATGATCACCAGAGACGTAAACAGCCTCATTTATGACCGCATCGCACTGGTCACCAATGGTGGTACTGTTGTTAAGCCCCGCGCTGCAAAGAGCTGGGAAATGTCTTCCGATGGTCTGACCACCACATTTCATCTTAATGAGAATGCCAAGTGGCATGATGGTCAGCCTGTAACTTCCGCTGACTGGGTATGGACCTTCGAACTGGTAACAGATCCCGCCAGCAGAGCAGTCTCCATCGCTGCTGACCCCATGAAGGACATCGCAGGCACCGATGAAGCCGGCTACCGCACCACCGGAGAGACCTTCGGCGTAAAGGCTGTTGATGACTACACCTTCACGATCACCTTCAAGAATGTTACTGATCCTGACGAGTTCCTCGCAGCTTACAACAGAGACATCGCAGTTCTGCCCAAGCACCTGCTTGAAGGCAAGGCTATCGCCACTCTGCTCGATGATCCCTTCTGGACCGCTCCCGTAGGCTCCGGCCCCTGCATCTTCGACAGCCAGCCCCAGATCGGCCAGGAAATGTTCCTGAAGGCTAACAGAGACTATCAGTTCCCCGTTACCGGTTTCGGCACACTCAAGCTGACCATCGTTGATTCTTCCAACACTGTTCAGGCTGAGGTCAACGGCGATATCGACCTCGTCGGCATGGGCAGCGGCGTTTCCAAGTCCAACGCAGAGATCTACGAAGGCTATGGAAACAAGACTGTAAAGAACGACAATGGTACAGGTTTCACTGAAGTCATTCTCAACAACCAGAGCCTCAGCGATGTCAACCTCCGTCTTGCCATGTACTACGGAATCGACCGTGAAAAGGCCTGCCAGGTTGCTACCGAAGGTCTTGGTTATGTAGTTGATTCTTATGTACTGCCCTTCTCCGATTACTGCAACACCAGCCTGAAGAGGACCAGAGACGTTGAAAAGGCTAAGGAATACCTTGCAAAGTCCAGTTATAAGGGTGAGGAGATCGAGCTTGCAGTAGGTGCCAGCCGTACTGATATGGCTGCTCAGTTCCAGCAGGATCTGGCTGAGGTAGGCATCAACATCAAGATCGTAAATGTTGAAGTTGCTACTATGTTCTCCGGTCTGATCGACCAGAAGTACGATATGGGTATTTCCGGCCACACCGGCTCCGCTAACCCGATGTGGTTCGCATACACCACTCTTGCATCCCAGTATGGACGCACTTACTACAGTGTAACCGATCCTACTTATGAAGAGCTTGCCAACAAGGTATATGCCTGCACAGACAAGAGTTCCAAGAAGAAGGCAATGGATGAATTCCAGGAATACATCTTCAATAATGTTCCCTGGATCCCCCTCTGGTACTCCAACACCATCTCCATGGTATCCCCCACTGTTGAAAACGTTGATTACAGATGCGGTTCCTTCTGCAACGAAAACGTTTGGGAATGGGTAAAGGCAGAGGATTAATCTGAACTCAGCACTGAGCTGAAAATAAATCCTGTTTATGACGCGCTGCATGGGGAGTCCTTCCCCTGCAGTGCAGATCATCGGCCTTGTCTTAGGGCTGAGAGATCTTAAGGAGAATGAAATATGGCCAAATATCTCATAAAAAGATTGATAACCATCATTCCGATATTCTTCGGGATAACAGCGGTTATTTTCGTACTGCTGAATCTGGCGCCCGGCAGCGCTCTGGACGTCCTGGCCGGAGGCGAAGGCAACATGGACCCCGAACAGTTGGCCCAGCTGAAGATTTCTCTCGGTCTGGATAAGCCGATAATCGTCCGCTATTTCATCTGGCTGGGCGACATACTTCACGGTGATTTCGGACAGTCCTATTTCAACAATCAGGACGTAATGACAGCTGTAAAGCTGCGCATAGGTCCGTCGCTTCTGCTGACTGGGACAGGGGTCATTCTGGCGATACTTATATCGCTGCCGCTGGGACTGATGGCAGCCTACAAGCCTTACTCCATCTGGGACAAAGTCTCCAATTTCTTTGCCCTCGCAGGTGCTGTACTGCCCGGTTTTTTCCTCAGCCTTGGCCTCATTTACATCTTCGCCATCAAGCTGAAGCTGGTTCCTTCCATGGGTATGCACACTGGTACCAAGACGGGATTAGTTGATCTTATCCGTCATATGATACTGCCTGCATCAGTTATCTGCTTCGGCAGCATGGGAGGACTCATCAAACAGACCAGAGGTGCCTGCCTTGAGGTATTCAACGAAGAGTACATGAAAACTGCCCGTTCAAAGGGCATTTCAGAGGCAGCCGTAGTGATCAAGCATGGCTTCCGCAACGCACTCATACCTGTTATAACTACTGTACTGCTTCAGATACCTCACATTATCGGCGGCTCCACTATAACAGAGCGCATATTCGCTTGGCCGGGCATGGGCAGCGCTATGATCAATGCTATAAACAACCGTGACTATCCCATGGTAATGTGCATAGCAGTAATACTTGCCATAACAGTGCTGGCCACCAATATACTGCTGGATATAGTTTATTCGCTGGTGGATCCGCGTATCTCTTACGATTAGAGGGGAGGCTGCTATGCAAAACAAAAGAAGAAACAGTCAGGCCTGGCAGCGATTCCGCAAGAACAAGAGAGCTCGCTTTGCCATTGTATTCCTGGCTATAGAAGTTATAGCCTGCTTCCTGTTCCCGCTGTTCCTGGATTCCCTGAATCCTAATAAGTCCGATCCTGAGATAATTACATGGTCGGAACCCTCTGCTCAGCATATTCTGGGCACTGACAAAATAGGCAGAGACCTGTTCGCAAGGCTTCTGTATGGTGGACGGGTATCACTGACCGTAGGCATACTTTCCACCTGCATAAGCGTGGCGCTGGGTGTTCCACTGGGCCTTATAGCCGGTTATTACCGCGGAATTCCCGAAGCAGTGATCATGCGTGTGGCGGATGTGTTCATGTCTTTCCCCAGCATGATACTGATACTGGTGCTTGTTGCCGTGATCGGTCCCTCCATCGTGACTCTTATTCTGGTAATAGGTGTTATGGGCTGGACCGGCATCGCAAAGCTGATCTACGGAAACGTACTTTCCATCAGACAGAAGGAATACATCGAATCCAGCAAATGCATAGGCCGCAATACTGCAGCTATACTTTTTAAAGAGATCCTGCCCAATGCAATGGGTCCGGTATGGGTAACTCTGTCCTTCCGCGTAGGCGGCGCAATACTTCAGGAGTCGGGTCTTTCCTTCCTGGGCGTAGGCGTGCAGACTCCTCAGGCTTCCTGGGGCAATCTGATAAATGCTGCGCAGGACCTTCCCACACTGATGCTTCGCCCCTGGGCATGGGTGCCCGCAGGCGTGCTGATAGTCCTAACCACTCTAAGCTTTAACTTCCTCGGAGAAGGCGTGCGCGATGCGCTCGACCCGAAGATGAAACTGTAAAGGGGGCAGCTGATATGTCAACACCACTGCTTGAAGTCAGAGACGAAAGAATAAACTTTATCCTTGAAAACAAACAGCATGTATCCGCCACGGAGCACGTAAGCTTTAAACTGGATTCCCACACTACGCTTGGTATTGTAGGTGAGTCCGGCTGCGGCAAAAGCATAACCGCCTCGTCCATTCTGGGGCTGCTCCCGAAGGGCGCCGGCTATGTAGCTGAAGGCGAAATACTGCTGGAAGGCAAGGATATTTCAAAATATACATCAAAGCAGATGCAGCAGATAAGGGGCAAAGAGATCTCGATGATCTTTCAGGAGCCTATGACTTCTCTGAATCCTGTGTATCGCATTGAAACACAGATGACAGAGATGCTCAAGGCCCATAATCCAAAAATCACTAAAGCAGAAGCCCATGCCCGCTGTCTGGAAATGCTCACAAAGGTAGGCATTCCTGCCCCCGAGCAAAGACTCAGAGAATATCCGCATCAGCTTTCCGGTGGTATGCGCCAGCGCGTGATGATCGCTATGGCGCTGTCTACCAATCCCAAAATACTGATTGCAGACGAGCCTACTACTGCGCTTGATGTTACTATTCAGGCTCAGATAATGGAGCTTATGATAGAACTGAAGGAGTCCACCGGTACCGCGATAATGATGATCACCCACGATATGGGCGTCATCGCAGAGATGTCCGACTTTGTACTGGTAATGTATGCGGGTCGTGTGGTTGAATATGCCGCAGTAAAAGAACTGTCCAGAAATCCCATGCATCCATATACTAAAGGCCTTCTTAAGTCTAT